>CAZTHC010000092.1:0-1536 GCA_964613425.1 uncultured Lachnospiraceae bacterium | reverse complement strand
TAAAAAATGAACCCTCCTTGTTAAACTTTTTGTCTAACATTTTGGGTTCACTTCATTCTCAGCACACGTTTTTTTGTATAAAAATATTACTTATTAAAATCTACTTTTACATTTTTTCTTGCTTCATCGCTTTCTGCTTTGAATAAATCTTCAGCTTTAAAACCGAATAGAGAAGCAACTATGTTAGAAGGAACAACTTCTAACTTTGTATTGTAAATTGTAGCTGAATCATTGTAGAATTGTCTAGAATAAGAAATTTTGTCTTCTGTATTCCTTAATTCTTCTTGTAATTCAGCAAAATTTTGATTAGCTTTTAATTCTGGATAATTTTCAGAAACAGCCATAATTGTTTTTAATGCACCAGATAATTGATTATTTAATTCTGTCTTTTCAGCAATGCTAGAAGCATTTGACCAAGATGTTCTTAAAGCAGCAACTTTTTCTAAAACATCGGCTTCATGAGTCATATAGCCTTTAACTGTTTCAACTAAATTTGGTATTAAATCAAATCTTCTTTGTAATTGTACATCTATTTGGCTCCAAGAATTTCTAACTTTTTGTCTAGAAGTTACTAAACCATTGTAAACGGCTATTATCCAAATGACTAAAAGAATTACTATTCCAATAACTATAAATATCATAATACAAACCTCCTTAAGTTTATTATAAACATAAAAATAGTATAACATAAAAGAAATTTTTTTACAATAATTTTTAATTTTATTACTGTTTGTTAGTGAAAAATTGATAAAAGTATGATATACTGAGGAAAATTTCAGAAAAGGAGAAAGATATGGAGAAAATATCAGTAATTGTTTCATGTTATAATGAAGAAGAAAGCTTACCATTATTCTATGAAGAGATGGAAAGAGTAAGAAAACAAGACTTTGAAGGAATAGACTTTGAATACATATTTGTAAATGATGGTTCTAAAGATAAAACATTAGAAAAAATGAAAGAATTAAGAGAAAAAGATAGTAAAGTAAGATATGTGTCTTTTTCAAGAAATTTTGGGAAAGAAGCTGCAATGTTTGCAGGCTTGGAGGCTGCAAAAGGAGATTACGTAACACTAATGGATGCAGACCTACAAGACCCACCAGCTTTATTAAGAAGTATGTATGATAGTATAAAAAATGAAGGTTACGATTCTGTTGGGACAAGACGTGTAACAAGAAAAGGAGAACCAGTAATTAGAAGTTTTTTTGCTAGAATGTTTTATAAAATAATAAACAAAATGTCTAAAGTAGAAATGGTAGACGGCGCAAGAGATTATAGATTAATGACAAGACAAATGGTAGATAGCATTGTTTCAATGCAAGAATATAATAGGTATTCAAAAGGATTATTCAGTTTTGTAGGATTTAATACAAAATGGATTGAATATGAAAATGTAGAAAGAGTTGCAGGAGAAACAAAGTGGTCTTTCTGGAAATTGTTTAAATATGCAATAGAAGGAATAACAGCTTTTTCAACAGTTCCACTTATTTTATCCTCTATAATTGGTATAATATTTTGTTTAATTGCTGCAATTTTAAT
>CAZTHC010000091.1:0-1653 GCA_964613425.1 uncultured Lachnospiraceae bacterium | reverse complement strand
GAAATTGAGCTTAATCAGGATACAATTATCGGTGTTGAAGAAAAACGCAAAAAGCTAAACCATGAAATTTTCAGGGCAAAACACGATGCAAATTTTGCTTACAAAGATGTTATAAATGAAAAATTAGATCAGCTTGCTCCACTTTATGTAAAAGCAGGAACGAAATTTGTCAAAATTTTAAAAGAATATATTACGTTAGAAGGAATAAGAGATTTCAACAGTTCTGCAGATACCAAAGTGGGTTGGAATTTTACTAAAATTCCAAATGTAATGAATGAACAAGAACCGCTGATGAATAATAATCATTATGAAATATGCAGGCAGCTTACAGAAGAAGTTTCTAAAAAATATGAAATCCCTGATTACATGCCAGAAAGGCTTCCATTATTTTAAAAATTTGCTATATATGAGGGCTTAGATTCAATTCTAAGCCCTCTTTATTTTGTGCATATAACTTTATTCCAACCTACATAGAAAAATTAAATTTAAAAGACGTTAAAAAGGTTTTAAAATGCATTTTTCATTTGGTCAACTATCAATTACATAAGTTAAAATATTCACAGCGTTACTCATAAGAATAAAAAAGAGCAGTCGAATATTCCTAGTGGCTCATACAGACCTAGAAATTGGTAGAAACAGTTAAACGTTTTTCTTTAAATATTCAGCCATTTTTACATCTTCATTTTTATAATGAACTAAGAACCATTTGTGAACATAATTAATTAATTCTAAGGCTATTTCGCTTGGGCTATAATCAGCATCATTTTTTGTCAGAATTTTTTTGTAATCTTCTCTTACCTGGTCATGCTCTGCCTTATGTGTTTCGTATTCAGGATACCTGGCTTGTCTCATATAGTTATCTTCTAGATCAAAATGGGCAAAAAGAATTCCTTGTAGTTCGCTTAATAATGTATAAATTTCTGATTTCGAGAGCATTGAGGTTTTGATTCCAGAAAGTAAGTTAATTATAGTTTTATGTTGTTCATCGATTATAGGGATATTCGTTTTTAGTCTGTCATTCCAATTAATGCTCATTTAAAAAACCTCCGTTGCGGTTTGTTAGAATTTAATTAATAACGTACCTTAAAAAATTAAATGTGGCAATTATATTAATAAATAAGATTTATGGGAGTATCATGTGTTCAGGGGGGGGCTTTTTTCGCAGTCGTTCCCAAAGAATAGAGAATAACTCTTTCTCTGTATGATTATGCCTGAGAGAAGTTTCGTAAAGTTGATAATAGTAACCAATTTCATTAAAACCATGAAACTTAGAAAGTCTAGAGTATAGAAAACCTAAAAATTTGTTGAAATCAACATCTGCTATTGCTCGGTTTTTATTATCAGGTTTTTCTTTGCTTTTAATTAGAATAAAAGTTTTCTCGTTAATTTTATATACATTAAGATAATTTTGTGGGCCATATTCTCCCTTCATGTAACCTATATAGGTCTTATCATCAGAATTGATTGAGAGTGTTTCTGTAACTATCAATAAGCATATTTTTCTAAAAATATGATAATATCTGTTTATTGTATTTCTGTTTAATTTTAGCTGCTTTGCTGTTTCTGTCGCAGAATAATCTGCAGCAAAACATTTTAGTATGCCCCATTCAGATAGTCAAGGCAAGGACAGTGTGGACTTGATACGTGACAGCC
>CAZTHC010000090.1:0-1797 GCA_964613425.1 uncultured Lachnospiraceae bacterium | reverse complement strand
AGAATGTAGCCTTGCCAAGGCTGAGATGTCGGTTCGATTCCGATTACTTGCTCCAAATTATGACTGTAAAGTACCGAAAACATTTAATCGGTATTTTTTTATTCTCATTGCTTTTTCTATTACCTTACTAAAATTATCCCATTTTCTATATTCTATTAACGGCAGTAATTTTGTAATGCGTTACACATATTATATTGACAAATTTCTAATAATTCTCTTATAATGTTGCAAAAATTTAATTTTTATGATATTTTGTTACTATAGGAGAAAAAGATATGAGAAAATTTAAACTTTTTATGACAATTTTTGTTACATTTTTAGTTTTGGGTACTATAAATGTAAAAGCATTACAAGGTGGAGAAAATCCAGATGTTACTTTTAGTATAACTAATAGTTTGGGCTTTTTTGATATTAGAAGTACAGAAGTTATAAATGGACAGACAGAATTTCAATTAGACTGGATAGCAGGAGAAAAATTAAACCAAACTGAATTAAATATGTTTCTAAATCAAACGCCTGGTATTGGGTCTTCTAAAGGAACTTTATATTTAACTTTACAAGTAGCATTAAATTTAAATGGTGCATATAAGAATATGACACATATTAATAATACAGGAGCATATGACAAAGCACCTTCTGAAGTAGTATATGTTAGTGGTGCAGATGATCGCGTAGCAAAAGCTTCAACATTTAATTTTTGGCCTTACGGATTAAAATACGAAATTAAAGATGCAACAACAGGAAATTTTAGAAGTCCTACTAGTGCCGAAAAAAATGCAATTAGTGCTGGTTCTATTAAATATCAATTAGCACAACTTCTCGATGTTGAAGAAAGTGAAGTTGCAGATTTATATTTAGAAGAATATCGTTTTTCAACATTAAACAATAGATTTTATATAATGCGATATGATTTTTATGATGCCAATAATGTTTTATTAAATGAAAATCCAGAATTTTTTAAGATTACATATAATAGAATAACACCAGTTATTGCAACTGAGGATAAAATAAGTTTATTAAATGGTGCTCAGTACCAACTTGAACAGACTGTTACATACGGAGAAGAAAAAACACCATTGACAAGTAATATAATTTTATATGAAAGCAGTGATTCAAATATTGTCTCAGTAGATGAAAACGGTAAATTAACTGCTTTGACTTCAGGAACAACTACAGTTAAAGTATATTTAAAAGGTTGGAAAGATTTAATTTATTCAGATATATCAGTTACTGTTAACGCAGGTTCTCACGAAGTAATTGAAAATCAACAAATATTTGAAGCAGAAAAAGAAAATTTAGATGTAATACCAGCCAATGAATTGAGTGTTTACAAAACATCTGAAGAAAAATACAAATTAACAGTTAATAGCGAAGAAAAATTTGTTTATTCTTGGGAATTTGATGAAATAGAAAATGCAATAGATTTTAATCCAACAATAAGTATTGTTGCTGCAAAAAATAATAACAATATTAAAACTTTAGTTGATGATTCAAAAGCTTTAGTATTATCTTTCGAACATGAAGGGAATTTACCAGGAACAGCCAAAGTAAGTATTAATGTAGATGGAATATATAATGATGGTTCCAAAATCAATTTGTATTATTATAATCCAACAACAAAAAAAGCAGAACTTATAAGCGAAAATTTATTAGTTACAAATGGCATGGTAGAAATAGAACTTAATCATTGCTCAGATTATATTTTAGCAACATCTTTGGTGAAAATAAAAAATCCGCAAACCGGAGATGGAATAATAACTTCTATCTTAATAGGAAGTATTTCAATAATAGGAATAC
>CAZTHC010000089.1:0-1829 GCA_964613425.1 uncultured Lachnospiraceae bacterium | reverse complement strand
AAACAAGAAAGATTCAAAAAACAATTACTAAAGTTGGTAGAAACGATCCTTGCCCTTGTGGTTCGGGAAAAAAATATAAAAATTGTTGTGGTAAATAACCTCGCAAACCCTTATAAAATAAGGAATTGTTAAAAATAGAAAAAATGATAAATTTGTCCACAGATGACAATTTGTCCACGATTTGTCCACATAGCATAAATAATGTGGACAGAATCGAGGAAACCCCATAAAAATCAATAAAAAATCTACGTGGACAATTATTGTGGACATAGTTATATAAAATGTCAGCATTCGAAATGCTGGCATTTTTCCGTTTCATTAAGTTTTATAATGAAGGAGAGATAACTATGGTAAGCGTAAGAAAACGTGGAAAGGTATATGAATACCGATTTGAAATTGCAACAGTTGAGGGAACAAGAAAATGGATAACAAAGTCAGGGTATCCAACAAAAGCAGAGGCTTTTAAAGAAGGCGCAAAAGCCTATAATGATTTTTACTACAATGGTCAAAAGACGCAGTTAAGAGAAAATATGTCGTATGCAGATTTTTTAGATTATTGGATAGATAATTATGCAAGTTTCAATTTGCATTACTCTACTACAATATCTTATATAAACATTATTAAAAATCACGTAAAACCAAGAGTAGGATTTTATAAATTATGGCAATTAGATACACGCCTTTTACAGGAGTTTATCAATAAAATATATGTTGAGTATGGCTTTTCAAAAAACTATATGGCGAGTATTTTAAAAGTGGTTAAAGGTTCATTAAAATATGCGTGTTACACATTAAATTATATTAACACTAATCCTGCTGAACACGTCCACGCACCAAGAATAGATAAAATTGGAAAAGATCCTGCACATATATTTACACAAGAAGAAATAGAAAGAATATTAGATAGATTTAAAGGTACACATTCAATATATTATGCTTTTTTAACTGCTTATTATACAGGAATGAGAGTGTCGGAAGTATATGGTTTAACTTGGGACTGCGTTGATTTTGAAAAGAAAACATTAACAATAAATAAAAACATTATTAAGAAAAATCAATATGGTTTACCAAAAAGAAAAAATATAACAAAAGGACATTCTGTTGGTGTTTGGTATTATGGGGATTGTAAAAATCCTCAAAGTAGAAGAACTATTTCTATTGGAGATACGCTAGTAAATGCATTAAAAGATTATAAAAAAGAACAAGAAGAAAATAGAAAATTCTATGGAGATTCTTATCTTTGCTATTATGAAAAGAAAGTAATAAATGAAATTACTAAAAGAGAACAAACAAAATTGATAGAAGCAAATGCAGAATTAGAATTACCTTTACCAGAAGCACAATTAGTTTTTGTAAAAGATAATGGACAATTTTTAGGAACAGATTCACCGAAGTATGCATTTAAAGTTATTCATTATGAATTGGGAATTAACAGTAGGTTTCACGATTTTAGAGATACACACGCAACAAAACTTATTGAGAGTGGTGCAGATATTAAAGCAGTATCAAAGAGATTAGGACATTCTACTATTCAAACAACATATAATATATATGTTAGAGTAACGAATAAAATGGAAAGTGATACAGTAGATAGATTTGAAAAATATACTACAACACTTGATATTCCACAAACATCAGAAATTCCTTATCAAGTATAAATAACATTAAAGGGGGAATAAATATGTTTAAAAAGAAAATAAAAGTACATATATACAAAAATGAAATTTCATTAGTTTTGAAAGCCTTAAACGAATTTAGAAATGAGGCAATAGGAAAAGGTAGATATACAGATTGTATTGATGAACTAATAATGAAATTAAATAAATAAC
>CAZTHC010000088.1:0-2054 GCA_964613425.1 uncultured Lachnospiraceae bacterium | reverse complement strand
ATGATATAGTAGATGTTGTAGAAGAAAAATGTAAATTAAGACAAGCTTTAATAAAAGATAAACGTTTTGATGAACTTTTCTTATTACCAGCTGCACAAACAAGAGATAAAAGTGCAATTAATGAAGAACAGATGATAGAATTAACTTCTAAATTAAAAGAAGAATTCGATTACATATTAATAGATTGCCCTGCTGGAATTGAGCAAGGATTTAAAAATGCGATTGCAGGAGCAAATAGAGCTATAGTTGTAACAACTGCAGAAATATCAGCAATAAGAGATGCGGATAGAATTATAGGTTTATTAGAATCTTCTGAAATTAAAAATCCAGAATTAATAGTAAATAGATTACGTCCAGCAATGGTGAAAAAAGGCGAAATGATGGATGTAGATGATATAATAGATTTATTATCTATAGATTTAATTGGTGTTGTTCCAGACGACGAATATATTATTACACAAACTAATAAAGGAGAACCTGTTGTAAGTAACAAAAAAGCACCAGCAGGAAAAGCCTATATAGAAATTGCTAGAAGAATATTAGGAGAAAATATAGAAGTTACTATACCAGGAAGAGAAAAAAGAGGATTTATAGAATTTCTAAAGAGTTTATTTACAAAAAAATAATTGTATATTTTTAATACAGCGGAAACGGAGGTCCAGTAATGTTCGAAAACATAATAAAATTCTTTAAAAAATTGGTAAAATCAGAAGAAAAAAGTACAAATTCAAAAGATGCGGCAAAAGAAAGATTACACTTAGTACTAATGCAGGATAGAGCAAATGTATCTGCAGACTTCTTAGAATTAATGAAGCAAGAAATTATAGATGTTATAAAAAAATATATAGAAGTTGATGAAAGTTCAATAGATGTAAGGTTAACAAATAAAACGAATGAAGATGGAACAACTGGAGCACCAGCATTATATGCAAATATTCCTATTGCAAATATAAAAAATGAAATGAAGAAAGATATAGAAATTAATAAAAATGTAGAAAAAAATATATCTGAAGAAAAAGATAAAAAAGTAGAAGTAAAAGAGCCAGATAAAGAAATAAAAGAAGAAAGCAAAGACAAAGAAGATACACCAGAAGATGAGAAAAAACAAGATGAAGAGAAAAAAGAAAACGAAGGAATAGAAGAAAAAGAAATAAAGGAAGAACCAAAAACAGAAGAAGATAAAGAAACAGAAAATGAAACAAGTGAAGAAGAGAAAATAGAAGAAACAAACAATGAGCAAGAGGAATAACCTTTTGCTCATTGTTTGAATATTGCATTTATAAAAAATTACAAATGTAGGGGTCGGCGTCCCCGACGACCCGCAATAAAAATATCGGTTTATCAGAATTGTAGGGGCGTATTGTATACGCCCATTTCAAAAAAATAAAAAAGAAGGAAAACCAAAATGAAAAAAAACTTTTTAAAAGACATAGATTGGATAATTTTAATATGTGTAATAATACTGTTTTCAATTGGAATAACAGTATTATATTCATGTACACAAAATTTAGAATTTGAAGAATTTAAAAAGCAATTAGTATGGTTTTCAGTAAGTATAGTGGCAATGGTAGTATTTATTTGTATAGATTACCACACTATAACAAGGTTTTCTCCAATTATATATGGAGCATTTATATTACTTTTGGTAGGAGTATTATTTACAAGTCCAATAAATGGCGCAACAAGCTGGTTTGATTTAGGATTTTTCTTGTTTCAACCAGGAGAATTTGCCAAGGTTTTTGTAGTTATATTTTTAACATATGTAATTACTAAATTTCAAAATAGAGAAAAATCAGAAATAAATAAACCATGGAAACTTGTGGTTACTTTATGTGTAATAATACTACCAATTTTGCTTTTAGCAATACAACCGGATTATGGAACTGCAATAGCATTTTTAATAGCAACCGTATTTATACTATTTGTATCTGGTATAAATAAAAAATATATTTTTACAGCAATATTATTAATAATTATTCTAATGCCGCTTTTATATTTTTTTGTATTGCCAGAGCACGCAAAAACGAGAATAGATGTATTTTTAAATCCAGAAT
>CAZTHC010000087.1:0-2074 GCA_964613425.1 uncultured Lachnospiraceae bacterium | reverse complement strand
CATTGAAGGATTAGAAAAAAGATAAAAAAATTGCCTACATTTACTTGACACATACAACGGGAGAATTTTCTCCTGTTTTTTATTTACATTGTAAAATTGGTGTGATATAATTCAAAAAAATGGAGTATAAGGAGATTTATATGAATCAAATATTAGCCACTGCGCCAGAAGCAAATAATAATAATTATAGTGTTAATAAGTATAATAATTATCAAAAACCTAAGAGTAATACTGTAGAGATAAAAAAGGTTATTATAGTATTTTGCAGTATTTTGATTATATTTGGTGGAATTCTATTAGCTGAAGGATGTTTTAATATATTTAGTAATATAGGCAAAAAAGAGGAATTAGCAAATGCTCCTACTGTAATTTTTGAAGAAATGGATGATTATTTAACAGTAAATATTTCTTCTGAAAAACCGATGATTAAAATAGTATATTATTGGGATAACAATGAACAAGTAATAAAAAATATTAATAATAAAACAGCATATAGTTTAGAGGTAGAAACAGTAGTAGGAAAGAATACTCTTAATGTTATTGTTACAGATAACAATGGACAAGAGTACGTATATAAGAAAGAATATTCATATATAGATGATGGAAAAGATATTAAAAAGCCAATATTAGAATTAAAAATTGATGAGAATACAAAGAGAATTAATATTACAGCTAAAGATGAGAGCGGATTAGAGTATATCACTTATAGGTGGAATAATGAGGAAGAAACAAAGATTGAAGCGGAAGACGACAATAAGTATTCTATTGAAAAATCTATTGATATTCCAGTAGGTGAAAACGAATTAACAGTAGTAGCAGTAGATGAATCAAACAATACTCAAGAGAAATCTCAAAAATTTGAAGGATGGAATGTGCCACAAATAAATGTGTATATAGATGCAGAATATTTAGTAATTCAAGTTCAACATTCTCAACAGAATTATAAAGAAGGATTATCATTAGTTAAATATGCATTAAATGGAAAAACGTATAAAATAGATTTTAAAAATATATATACAAAAGATATATACAACAAACTTGGAATACAAGTAGAGTTTACAACAGATGGAAAAGTTAAGAAGATGGAATACAGACAAAAGATGGTAGAAGGAAATAATAAATTAGATGTGTATGCATATAGCTTGCAAGAAAAAGAAGCAACATATAGTGGAAGTACAGAATATGTACCATAAGCTACTACTGTAATTAGCCAATTAAGCAAGTTTGAAATGGTTAACTAACTCATCCAAAAAGGAGTGAAGAATTATAAATCAAACAATACAAATATTAGTATATTTTATAGTTTATTCATTCTTTGGATGGATATTAGAGAGTATATTTAAAACAGTATTAGATAAGAAAATTGTAAATAGTGGATTTTTACATGGGCCAGTTTGCCCAATATATGGAATCGGCGCAATAATAATGCTAATCTTTTTAGAAGGGTTAAAAAATAATTATGTGTTATTGTTTTTTACAGGATTTATTGTACTTTCTATATGGGAATATATTGTTGGATGGTTTTTGGAGAAAGTTTTTAACGCTAAGTATTGGGATTATTCTGACCATAAACTAAATATTAATGGAAGGGTATGTTTAACAAATTCTTTCTTTTGGGGTGCTCTGGCAGTTATATTTACAATATTTATTCATCCATGGATAGAAAATTTAGTAGATAAAGTAGAAATTCAAACTTGGATATATATATTAATACCAGTTTACTTAATTATGATAATAGACTTTATTATTACAGATGTTAAACTTAATAAAATTAATCAAAAACTAAAAATACTTTCAGAAATAACAGAAAATATTAAAGAAAGAATTGAAGAGATAAAAATAATTCAAAATGTTAAAAATATTGACGCTATTAATAATATAATAGATGAGTTAAAAGAAAAACAAAGCGAAATGAGGGACAAATTAGAGAAACAAACAAGAAGATTAAGAAATGCATTCCCAACTATGAAGTCAGAAAAAATTACAGAATTCTTGAGCGAAAAATTAGAAAGATTCAAAAGAAAATAAAAGGAGAAAAATATGTATCAAGAAATATTTATAATAGACAATGGAC
>CAZTHC010000086.1:0-2293 GCA_964613425.1 uncultured Lachnospiraceae bacterium | reverse complement strand
TCGCCATAGCCATAGCCATCGCCATAGCCATAGCCAGAGCCATCGCCATAGCCATTGCTTATTTTAATAAATTCTTTTATTTTTTCTTCTAATATTTCCATTCTTCCACTTCCTTTATTGATTTTTCAGCAATGGCTGTACATTCAATAATTTCTATTACATCTAATATTTCTATACTTTCTACTGTTACAGTGAATTTGCAATTTTCGGGTCTTTGTGTTCCTTTTTTAGCTAGTTCTGAAATACTACAAGCTCCATCCCAATACCATATACGCCTAACATTTTTCATTAATATTTCTGTACCGTTTCTACTTTCAATTTCTCCAAAAAATACTCCACTTCTGTTTCCTCTTACAATATAACTTTTTCCTTCATACTTATTTTTTAATTCTTTCATTTTTTCTCTCCTCCTATTTATTTTGTTTTAAATCGTCTAACTCATAATAAAAACTCCAAGCTTCTTCTTGTAACCTTTTATTTTCTTCTTCTAACTCTGCTAATTTTAAAATAAATGTGCCTGTTAATATAATAAAAATCGTAACCAAAATAACTAATGTTACACATAATTGTTTTATTTTATCTACATAATCCATATTCTTCCTCCTTTATATTTTTTTCTAATGGTATTTCTATAAATTCTTCGTTTTTTTCTATCTCTTCATATTGCTCTATTACTAAACCTTTTTTTTCAAGTTTTCCTAAAAGACAACTTATTTTATATTCTTGAAATTTATTATTTATTTCATTTTGCTTTACTTTGCTTTGTTTATTAAACCATATATGGTTCTCTTCACTTAATACAGCTCCGTTCTCTACTGTAGCTTGTCCACCATCTTTTTTCTCTACAATGTGATGATATGTAAGTTGTTTCATTTTTTTCTTTTGATTTTTACCTGTGTAGTTTTTAGTTTCTTCTCTTAGCTGTAATTTGTCTATGAAACACTCTTTGCCAAACAACTGAACTAATTTTCTCTTTACATTTCTATTTGAACTCATTTTTTCTCCTTTCTCGCTATCAATAAATTATTTTAAGTTCTAACTCTGGATATTTCTTTTCGAATAATTTTCTTTTAATTTTGAATACTTCTGTCTGCATTCCTTTTACATCTTCCACTATAACTTTGTTGTTTTCTATATATTGAAAGTCTGCAACATACTCTATTTTTCTATATCTGTTTTTGTTCTTACTGAATCCATCTTGCAATAAAAATCTAGGTTGTAATTCTAAGTTATATCTTTCCAAGCTATAATCAATATCTGTTGGTGTTGGTTGATTTTCTGCTAGATTATTTGCAACATTTAATGTTGATTGTACATCTTGTTTTGTACTTGACTCTGTATATTCTGCACACCCTCCTAATGTTATTAATCCTATTATCATAATTATTATTAAACTTATCAATTTACTTTTTTTCATATTATTTTCCTACCTTTCTAACTTATATAAAGTTACTTCATAATCTTTAAATACTTCTTCTATAATTTTATAAACTATATTCCAGTCTCCATTTGCTATGCTACAGCCGTATTCCGTATGGTATTGCTACACTTTTATTTGTAGCTTTAGCATCTTCCTTTACTGTTTTTAAACATTCTTTTAAACAATAATAATTTGTATTAAAGTTAGGTTCTTGACTAAACATATTTGCTATATATTTTTCTGCTGTTTTAAACCAAAATATTGTAGCGCTTAAATCATCAAAACTATTATCTGCTTCTTTACAAACTCTACTGTATTCTTTCTCTAGTCCTTCATATCGGTCGGCGAGTTGTCTAGCGACTCCACCTCCCATTATTCCTTGCACGTTCACTTGATGGCATATAATATCTTCTTTACAATCTAGGATATTTCCATTTATTATATTAATCATCTTCTACCTCCACAAATTCGCCATCTACTAATTGATAAAAAGTATTCTCTTTTATTTTTTCTCCATCAACTTGTACCATTTTAGCTTGTACAAATTTCCATTCACAATCTTCTTCGTCCCATTTCCATTCTGCGCAAGCTATATATGATCCTATTACTCCTCTTGCTCTTCCTTCATACCCCCATGCAACTGCTATAGCTGTTTTATTTTCTGTAGTAGATTTTCCGCTTCTTCCAGTAGTTAAACTTGCTCCACAATTTCCAGTTGCTGAACTTGCTCCATAATCTCCAGTTGCTGAACTTGCTCCATAATTTCCAGTTGCTGAACTTGCTCCATAATCTCCAGTTGCTGAACTTGCTCCTTTATATCCAGTTGCTGAACTTGCTCCATAATCTCCAGTTGCTGAACTTGCTCCATAATCT
>CAZTHC010000085.1:0-2346 GCA_964613425.1 uncultured Lachnospiraceae bacterium | reverse complement strand
AAAGAAGTAAAGATTAAAGAAACTAATCCGAACGAAAATGTTTTATTATATAGAAAAAAGTGACAAAAGAAAAAGTGTTCATGATTATATACAAATTCATATAAAAAGGGAACGTGTAATCACGCTCCCATCTTTTATTGTTATTAGCTTTTTTATGCTTATTTAAGAAATATTCAATTAATATGTAATAATTTATTCATGGAATTAAACTTTATTATAAAGTATTTATTTATAGTTAATATTTAATAAATTTAGATCCAGGAACACCACAAATACTACATTTATCTGGAACATATTTTTCTATATTGCCACACGCAGGACAAAGATAATAGAATATTTCCTCTGTATTATCAAGGTTTTCTAATGCATCTTGATAAAGCTTTGCATGAACCTCTTCTGCCTTCATAGCAAATGTAAAAGTCATTAGAGCAGCTTTATTTCCTTCGATTTCGGCTTGTTTAACAAAACCAGGATACATATCTCTATATTCATAAGTTTCGCCCGCAATTCCATCCTTAAGGTTTTCAGCTGTAGATCTAATTTTCCCAGCAACTTCAAAATGCTTTAATGCGTGAAACGTTTCAGCATCAGCAGCTGCTCTGAACAATTTTGCAGCGTTAATCTTTCCATCTTTTTCAGCCTTTCTTGCATAAGCTGTATATTTTCTATTTGCCTCAGCTTCTCCAGTAAAAGCCGCCATTAAATTTTTTAATGTTAAATTTTCTTCCATTTTATCCTCCATATTATTATTTAAAATATTAATTAGTTTTTTTACAGTTTCTATAGGGAAGTCTTTTTCATCCTTATTATTTAATAGTGACTGTAAAAATATTTTTGTATTATTGCTTTGTGGCAACATATATCCAGCTTCTCGAATAATGTCCTCTAACATAATACGATTAGATTTTTCTATTGCTGCTGCTAACTTTCCAGGTAGGTTTGCAGCAATATTTTCCTGTTCGGATTTACTACGCATAAGCGCTCTAAGCGCATTAATAACCATTTCTGTTTTCTCTTGTTGCTCGGGGTATTCTATTGGAACTAATGAAATTGCTCCTGATGGGCAAGCTTGAGCACAATCTCCGCATCCAATACACTTATCTATATCGATAACACTATTTTCTGTATCTGTTGCTCCTGTAGGGCATACATAAAGACATAAGCAATCCTTAGTGCATAAACGAATATTTCTTACGGCATATTTCTTAGACATTGTAGTTACCTCCATCAATTTGTTCAAACTTCCAATTAGGTACTTTACAAACTGGACATAATTCAGGTAATTTATCTCCTATATATACAAAGCCGCAAATAGTGCATACATAAATTCCTGTATTTTCTAACATCGAATCTCCTTGCTTTTGATAGCGTAACAAAATTGATTTAAGAATCCTAGTTACTTTATCATTCCAATTTAGGGCGCGCATTGCGCCTCTGTCTTTAGCATTCGATGAAGCAGATATAGCATTTGGAATATCTTCACTAAGATTTTTTTCAATTAAATCTAATAATTTGTTAAAATCAGGATTCTTAGAAGAAGTAGTTACTCCTTTAAAATATAGACCTAATTCATTAAAAAGCCTTGCTTCTTCATGCCTATATTGTTTTTCACAACCACGTGACAAATTAGTACATAGAGCACTTATTTCAAGCGTAGACATTTCTTTCATATCTGATGCTTCCTCGATAGAAGAGCTTAAGTTTTTGTTAACAACTTTACTTTCATCTTGGATTTCAAACACCTCTTTAGAAGCTCCACAAATTGGGCAAACCCAATCATCAGGTAGATCTTCAAAAGGAATGTTTAAGTCATCATATATGTAACCACAAATTGAACATACAAATTTTTCCATACATTTTCCTCCTAATCATTTTGTTTTAAAAGTTTATCTACTTTAAAATAATTATAGCATTATAATCAAACCTATTCTATGTTTGTTTTTGGGCTCACTACTTATTTTAATTATTTCCACATTCGTCTTTATGTTGATGTTCGTGACACACAGAGCCTGTCGATTTTAACTTTCCCGAAAGGTACATTTCAGCCACAGCTTTTGCATCACCTGTAGCACCAGTTATTACTTCAATGTTTAGTTCATTAAAGATATCGATTGCGCCACCGCCCATTCCACCAGATATAATAACATTTACTCCTTGTTCATTTAAGAAATTAGGTAAAAAACCTGGTCTATGTCCAGGATTTTGGATAGATTTACTTTCAGATATTTTGTTGTTTTGCACATCGAAAATAATAAAGTTTTCACAATGTCCAAAATGTTGCGTTATGTTGTTTCCTTCACATGCTGCTGCTATTTTCATTTTTATTTCCTCCGTTTTAATTATATA
>CAZTHC010000084.1:0-2349 GCA_964613425.1 uncultured Lachnospiraceae bacterium | reverse complement strand
ATTTAAAAATAAAAAATCAACAATAGCATCTTTAATGATAATGTGTGCTACTATGATTATATTTGGGATTTTCTTTATAATAGGAGAGAATATTAATCATATAATGAAGGAAGTAGAAGAAGCACAAGGAATGCAAGTGTTTATAAAAAGAGGAACTACAGAAGAAGATATGGCAAAATTAGAAGAAAAAATAAAGCAAATGGATGGAGTTTTAAAAGTAGAGTTCTATTCAAAAGAGCAAGGTTTAAACCAAATGATGGAGAAATTCAAGGGAAAAGAAGAGTTACTAGAGGATTATAAAACCAATAATATACTTTCAGATTCTTATATAGTAACTTTGTCAGATTTAAATTTAAGCCAACAAGTACAGAGTAAAATAAATGAATTAGAAGGTGTAAAAAGAATACAAAGTAGAGATCAAACTGTTACAGCATTAATTAGTTTAGGAAATGGAATAAGAATAGTTACATTAGTTATTTTAGTAGTTTTAGTAGTTATATCAATATTTATTATTTCAAATACGATAAAACTTACAGTACATGCAAGAAGAAAAGAAATTTCAATTATGAAATATGTAGGAGCAACAAATGGATTTATAAGATCACCTTTTATTGTAGAAGGTATGGTAATAGGAATTCTTGCAGGAGTACTATCTATATTATGCGTAGCAGGTGCATATAGCATTATAGCGGACAAAATATTAGCATCTTCATTTTCTGAAATGGTAGAATTTAGTTTGGTAAGTTTTAAAGAGATGTTTACATTAATAGTAATAGTTTATTTATCATTAGGTATTGGTATAGGAGCATTAGGAAGCTCAATATCAATGAAAAAATATTTAGATGTTTAGTAAATTTTAAATATGAATTTTATTCATATAGTTTAAAGATAGGAGAAAAGGCAAATGAAGAAGAACATATGTGTAGTTATAATAAATATAGTTCTCATAATTTGTTTCTTATGTTCGTATGCTAAGGCACAAGATATAGAAGATTTAACAAATAAGCAAAATGAAATAAAGAACAACATAAATGATGCGAATGGAAATTTGTCAAATGTTCAAACAGAAATTACAGATGTATTGGGAGAAATACAGGAATTAGAAGAAAGAATAAGTAGTTATGAATTAGAAATACAAGCATTAACAATAGAAATTGAAAGTGTAGAAAAAAGTTTAGAGGAAGAAGAAGCCAAGTTCGCTATTGCAGAAAAACAGTATAATGATCAAAAGGAATTATTAGACAATAGATTAATTGCAATATATGAAGAAGGAGAAACATCTTACATAGATTTTTTACTTAAATCTTCAGGAATAGCAGATTTTTTATCTAGTTATTATTTAATAACAGAAATTACGCAAAATGATAATGACTTATTGGATAGTATAGAAGAAAACAAAGCAGAAATAGCAAAGGCAAAAGAAAAATTAGAGAAAAAAAGAGAAACTTTAAGGTTATCTAAAAAGAATAGAGAGAAAACTTCTATTTCATTAGAAAATGCAAAAATAGTTAAAAACAATTATATGGCTCAATTAAACGAAGAAGAAAAACAGTTGCAAAATGAACTTTCTAAGTATAGAGAGGAATTAAGTCAGATTGAATCTGAAATAGTTAGAATAACAATGGCAAATATGGATTCAAACTATGCAGGAGGAATAATGGCGTGGCCAGTACCAGGATATACAAGAATTACATCACCATTTGGAATGAGAACGCATCCAATAACTGGGTTATATAAATTACACACAGGGGTAGACATAGGTGGTGCACCAACAGGAGCAAGGTTTATAGCCGCAAATGATGGAGTAGTAACAAAAGCAGCATACAATTCTTCATATGGTAATATGGTTATAATAGACCATGGAGGAGGAGTTTCAACGTTATATGCACATGGTTCGCAAATACTAGTAAATGTAGGGGACAAAGTTACAAGGGGACAAGCAGTACTAAAAGTAGGAAGCACAGGGTGGTCAACAGGACCACATGCACATTTTGAAGTTAGAATAAACGGAAGATATGTAAATCCACTAGATTATATAATGTCAAATAATTAAAAAATACAAATTATAAAATAATTAGTATACGAAAACCGATAAAATAAGGGAGAAACGAAAATGAAAAAAGTAAGAAAATTTGGAATTTTAATAATAATGGGAATAGTTCTGTTAAGCACTTTAAGTCCAGTATATGCAGCACCGACTCAGTCAGATGTAAATGCAATTCAAAATAAAATAGAAGAAAAAGAAACAGAAATAGATGAAGTTCAAGTACAAAAGTCTGAAGTTTTAAAACAAGTAGAAAAACTTATAGTAGAGATAAGTGAGTATGAAGTAGAAATTTCAGATTTAAA
>CAZTHC010000083.1:0-2447 GCA_964613425.1 uncultured Lachnospiraceae bacterium | reverse complement strand
ATATGTGCCGACGATACTTGCGAGTTTCCTTGCTGGTAAAATAGGTTGTCGCCAGTCTATATTCCTCTTTAGCTCAGTTGGTAGAGCGTTCGGCTGTGAAGCAAATCTTATGATTTATTCCAAGATTAAAATGTTAGCAGCTTTATAAGGAAACTTATAAATGAAAAGGTGGCTAATTCGGTGAAACTCGAAAGTAATTTATTACTCGACAATACCGAGCAAGGCGAAAGCTATGTGTAGAGACTTTACACCACCTACCTAAATCGAAAGACATGGTAAAGAGAAAGTCCAGACTACAAATTATCTATAATGATAGTGCTAATGAAAGTTAGTGTGGTGCAGTAACCGACAGGTCGTTGGTTCGAGTCCAACAAGAGGAGCCATTAGCTAATTTCGTCGAACCATTCTGAAATACTTGAAATAACAGTAATTCAGAAGTTGATGAAATTAAAATAAGAGAAAGAGAATAGTTATTTTTTTATAACTATTCTCTTTTTTTAGTCTAAAAAAATCAATTTTTTTCAAAAAATTTTTTAAATTTTAATATTTTATCTAAAAATATTTTTATAATCTATAAAACCTTTATATTTCAATGCTTTTAGTATTTTTTATCAAACATAGAATTTATTATTTTATTTACATTATATATGTAAATATATTTCCTCAAATGGGTTAGTGTAAAATAAATGTAGGCAAAAAAATGCTTACATTTATTTTTTATCTTAAAATATTGAAAAAACATGGTTAATCCAATACAATGTAATCGCAAAACAACAACGAAAGGATTGATAACCATGTTTGAAGAAATTATAACAAGTAATGAAGTAAAATTCAATGATTTAGAGAAAAAAGTTTTTAAATTTGTATGTTTTTTTGGGTGTTTAATAATTAAAATGTTATTGGAATCATATGATAAAAAGTTAATGAATAGCCGAAATACCAAAAAATATAGACATAAAGGATTACGAGGAACATCAGTAAATACAGTAATGGGAGAAGTAAAATATAAACGAGTAATGTATGAAGTACAAGAAGAAGGAATAAGAAAAACAGTATATTTATTAGATGAAGTATTAAAAATAGGTGTTGAAGGAAAGGTTTCAAGTAATTTAGTAGAAAAAGTAGTTGAAACAGTACCAATAACAGATTCATATAGAAAATCAGAAAAAGTAATAGATGAAACAACAAATACAACATTAAGTCACGAAAAAATAAGACAAATAATTGTAAAAGTAGGAGAAAAAATAGCCAATAAAGAAAAAGAAGAAAGAAAATTATTAGACAAGAATCAATTAATAGCAGGATTAAAAGAAGTAACAGCATTATTTGAAGAAGCAGATGGGATATGGATAAATTTGCAAGGAAAAGACAGAAAAGAGAGATTAGAAAAAAATAAAAAAAAGGCAGAAAATCAAAATAAAGAGTTTAATCCCAAAATGAAAATAAAAACAGAATTAAAATTACATGTGATGTATGAAGGATGGAGAAAGGATGATTTAAGACATAGTTTAGTAAATAAGCAATACATAGCAGGAATAATGAAACCAACAGAAATTGCAAAATTAAGAGATGCAAGAGTATATACACAATATGATGAAAGCAAAATAAAATTAAGAGTAACAAATGGAGATGGAGCAAAATGGACAAAAGGAACAACAGCGAAAGGAGGAATATATCAAAAAGACCAATTTCATATAATGCAAGAAGTAGTAAGAGATGTACCAAAAGAATATCGAAATGTGGTTATTGAATTAATCAACAAGAAAGAATTTGAGAAAATACAATCAGCAATAGATGGATTAAAATATGAATTAGGAGGAGAATATAAAGCAGTAAAGAAATTAAATAAATTAGAAAGTTATTTAAGTGGAGATTTAGAAAGATATCAAGATTTAGTAGAAGTACCAGAGGCACCAGAAGGAATTGAATATAGAAATATGGGAACACAAGAAAGCCAAATATTTAGCAAATTAAAGAAAAGATTTTGTAGTGGAAGAAAAGCATTTGGAATACATGGAGCAAATGCATTAGCAAAAGTATGTGTGTTAAGTGAGAAGTTTAAAATAGAAGAAATAGAAACGCCAATACCAATTGATACAAGTGTGGAAGAGTGGATAAAAGAAATAGAAAAAAATATAAAGAAAAATAAGCAACATAGAGTAAATAGAAAAGAAACAGAAGAAAATAATGAAACAAGAAATGTGACAGTAGATTTAAAATTCATGAAAGAAATAAATAAATTAACAGAATTTTCAGAAATGAGATGTAGCTTTTAAAAAGAAAACAGCTATGTTTTGTTAAAAAAGCCAAAAATATAAAAGAGTTGAGGCAATTGACATTGAAGGATTATGAAAAAAGATAAAAAAATTGCCTACATTTACTTGACACATACATGGATGAATTAATATGTCTAAAAATGTTGACATATATATAATGTAGCGTTAGAA
>CAZTHC010000082.1:0-2468 GCA_964613425.1 uncultured Lachnospiraceae bacterium | reverse complement strand
TATAAAATAAAAACTTACGAAACCATATTGGTTCGTAAGCTGTTTTCAATTGGAGCGGGTAGCGAGAATCGAACTCGCGCTGTCAGGTCGGAAGCATGACATTCTACCACTAAATTATACCCGCATTAGTTTTATTATACATAGTTTTTAATTTGTTTTCAAGTATAGCATATATTTTTTTGCAAAAAAAAAGAGCCTATCGCTCTATTTTATGGAGCGGGTAGTGAGAATCGAACTCACGTAGCCAGCTTGGAAGGCTGGGGTTCTACCATTGAACTACACCCGCATTGCTCCTGACAAGTATAGATTATAAATTAGTTCTTTATATTTGTCAATAGTTTTTTTGAAATTTTTTTGAATTTAATTTGAAACATATTTTACTAACGAAATTTGGCGGATTTTTTGCAATATATTTTTCTATGAGATGTTTCGACTACACTTCGTTTCGCTCAGCATGACATCAATAAGACATATGTGCTATTTTTTTCTTTACAAATTTCAACTTTTTTTATGTATTTTTGTTTACAAAATTGCTCTATTAATATAAAATAAAAGGAGATTTTGTAATAAGGAGTTTTTTATGTACACATTTGTATCTCATAATGAAAATGAAACTAAAGATTTTGCTAAAAACTTAGCAGCTACAATGAATACTGGAGATATTATTGTTTTGTCTGGTAACTTAGGTTCTGGAAAAACAAAATTTACAGAAGGCTTTTTATCATATTTTGGATTAGAAAATGAAATTTCTAGCCCTACTTTCACTATTGTTAATGAGCATCATTCTAAAGATATAAATATATATCATTTTGATGTGTATCGTTTAGAAGATTCTGATGAGTTCTATGCAATTGGTGGAGAAGAATATCTTTCTTCTGGTATTTGCATTATTGAATGGGGCGAAATTATTGAAGAAATTTTACCTAATGGTTACACAAAAATTTCTTTTAGAAAAGATGAAAACGATGAAAATATTCGTTATTTAGATATAGAAAAGAAGGATTAATATAAATGAAAATTTTATGTATTGACACATCTAGTAATATATGTTCTGTTGCTTTACTAGAAGATACTAATTTAATAAAAGAACTTGTTATTTCAGATAGTAAAACTCATTCTGAAAATTTAATGCCACTTGTTAAAGAATTGTTAGATGCAACTCAAGTTTCATTAAGTGAAATCAACTTAATTGCTTGTGATAATGGACCTGGTTCTTTTACAGGAATTAGAATTGGAATTGCAACTATTAAGGCTTTTTCAGAAGTATATAATATACCTATTGTAAGTGTTAGTTCGCTAGAATGCCTAGCTTATAACTCATCTTCTGAAACAATTTGCTCGTTAATAGATGCAAAAAATAACCAAGTTTATTGTGGTATTTTCAATTCAGAACATTTATTATTAGAAGATTATATTGCTGATGACATTAATGTTGTAATTTCACACATAGAAAAATATTCAAATGTTGAATTTGTTGGTGATGGTAGTATTGCTCACAAAGAATTATTAACTAACACCTTCCCTACTTCAACATTTTGTAGCAATAATGTTCAACATGCTACTAATTTAGGCAAAAGTGCTTTTTATAAATACTCTACAGGTAAATATGATTCTGCAGATACAGTATTGCCTATGTATTTAAGAAAATCTCAAGCTGAAAGGATGAAAAAAATTCCTAATGAATAATATAAATATTTCTGAGATGTTGTATTCTGACTTAGAAAACATTAAACCTATTCTTAATACAGATTTTGATGATTTTTGGAGTTATAACATTTTGAACTCAGAATTGAAAAATTTAAATTCTAGTTATATCGTTGCAAAAAATTTTAATAACGAAATTTTAGGTTTCGCAGGAATTTGGAAATCTGTTGACGATGTTCACATTACAAACATTGCAGTAAAAAGAGACTTTAGAAAAAATGGTATAGGTAGCATTTTATTGGAAAAACTTATAGAAATGTCTAATATTCAACCATTTACTTCTCTAACTTTAGAAGTAAACGCTAAAAATGAAGCTGCAATTAATTTATACAAGAAATATAACTTTAAGCAAATTGGATTAAGAAAAAAATATTATAATAATATAGATGATGCTATTATTATGACTTTATATTTTAATTAAAACACAAAAGCATATTATAGGAGGAGAAAACAAATGAAAAAAAATGAATTATCTTACAAGGACTTAAAAAACATATGTAGTCCTAGTGTATTCAAATTTGAAACAACAGATGAGCTTGACACTAACGATTTAATTTATGGGCAAGACCGTGGTATTAGAGCATTAGAATTCGGGTTGAATGTTGATGTAAAAGGATACAATTTATATCTCGAAGGTCCTACTGGTGTTGGAAAAACAATGTACACCAAAAAATATTTAGATACTATTTCTAAAAAGCAAAAAAGTCCATATGACTGGTGCTACATTTATAATTTTGATAATTCTAATGAACCTATCGCAGTTT
>CAZTHC010000081.1:0-2789 GCA_964613425.1 uncultured Lachnospiraceae bacterium | reverse complement strand
TATGTTCAGATAAAACAGGAACATTAACACAAAATAAAATGACAGTTAAAAAGATTTTTTGTAATTCAAATTTAGTTAATGTAGAAGAAGTATCAGAAATAAATGATAATTTTAAAAGACTTGTTTATGCAAGTATGTTATGCAATGATACAAAAATAGCTTCTGATAATACATTAACAGGTGATCCAACAGAAACAGCTTTAATAGATTTAGGTTTTAATTTGGCGTTTGACCCAAGTTTATATGATATGATGCCAAGAGTTGAAGAAATACCTTTTGATTCAGATAGAAAATTAATGACTACAGTTCATGAAATAGATGGAAAATTTATTGTATATACAAAAGGTGCAGTTGATGAGCTTTTAAGAAGATGTAATAAGTATATAATTAATGATGAAATAAAGAATGATTTAGAAACTTACAAAACTAAAATAGAGCAAGTAAATGAAGAACTTGCAAAACAAGCATTAAGAGTATTAGCAATGGCATATAAAGAAATGGACCACAAACCAACAAAAGCAGAAATGGAAAACTTAGAAAGTGAATTAATATATATTGGTATGGTTGGAATGATAGACCCCCCAAGACAAGAAGCAAAAGTTGCTGTAGAAAAATGTAAATCTGCAGGAATAAAACCAGTAATGATTACTGGAGACCATAAAATAACAGCAATAGCAATAGCAAAAGATTTAGGAATTTTAGAAGATGAGAAAGAGGCAATTACAGGTTTAGAATTAGAGACAATGACTGATGAAGATTTAATAAAAAATGTAAGACAATATTCAGTTTATGCTAGAGTTTCACCAGAACATAAGGTCAGAATTGTAAAGGCTTGGCAAGCAAATGGAGAAGTTGTTGCAATGACAGGGGATGGAGTAAATGATGCTCCAGCACTAAAAACAGCTGATATAGGTTGTGCAATGGGAGTTGTTGGAACAGATGTAGCAAAAGAAGCAGCAGATGTAATATTAACAGATGATAACTTTGCAACAGTAGTTTCAGCAGTAGAAGAAGGAAGAAGAATTTATGATAATATATTAAAAGCAATACAGTTTTTACTATCTAGTAATGTAGGGGAAATTATAACATTATTTGTTGCAATATTAATAACACCATTACTTGCAAACTGGTTTGGAATAGCAGATATTAGTGCGTTAGAACCATTATTACCAATACATATATTATGGATAAACTTGGTAACAGATTCATTACCAGCATTAGCTTTAGCAGTAGACCCAGCAGCAAAAGATGTTATGAAGAGAAAACCAATAAAACCTGGTAAAGGTGTATTTACAAAAGGTATGAGCTTTAGAATAATTTATCAAGGAATAATGATTGGTGCAATAACATTAATAGCATTCTGTGTAGGACTTTCAACACCAAATACAGATGAAGCAACAAGAATAAAAATAGGCCAAACAATGGCATTCTTTGTATTAGCATTATCTCAATTAATTCATGTTTATAATATAAGAAATAATAATGAATCTATTTTTAAAACAGGAATATTTAATAATAGTAAATTAATTTTAGCAACAATAGGTTCTGCATTTTTAATGTTTATAATTGTATTAATACCTGCATTAAGAACAATATTTGGTTTAGCAGCATTACCAATAGATCATGTGTTAGAAGTAATTTTATTGGTATTATCACCAATAGCAATTGTTGAAATATTCAAATTATTAAAAATAAATACAGTAAAAGAAGAAAAAAATTAACAAACATAATATAACAAAAACGTAGGGGCAGGCCCTGTGTCTGCCTGCAAATAAAAATAGAGAGGTGAAATATGAGTAAACCAATAGTAGCAATAGTAGGAAAACCAAATGTAGGTAAATCAACCTTCTTCAACTATATAGTAGGTCAAAGAATATCTATTGTAGAAGATATGCCAGGAGTTACAAGAGATAGAATATATGCAGAATCTAATTGGAGGGGAAGAAATTTTACTTTAATAGATACAGGTGGTATAGAGCCAGATTCAGAGGATATAATATTATCACAAATGCGTGTACAAGCTAATATAGCGATAAATATAGCAGATGTTATTATATTTTTAACAGATATAAAACAAGGAGTTACAGCAGCAGATAAAGATATAGCAATGATGCTAAAAAAATCTGGAAAACCTATAGTTTTAGTATGTAATAAAGCAGATAATTTTGGAGAAGATCCAGCTGAAATATATGAATTCTATAATTTAGGAATAGGAGATCCATATGCAGTATCAGCAACAAACGCATTAGGTATGGGAGATGTATTAGATGCAATTTATGAACATTTTCCAGATAAAGATGAAAAAGAAGATGATAGTGAAATAATTAATGTAGCAGTAATAGGAAAACCCAATGTGGGTAAATCTTCTTTAGTAAATAAAATACTAGGAGAAAATAGAGTTATTGTTAGTGAAATAGCAGGAACAACAAGGGATGCTATAGATTCATATTTTGAAAACGATAAAGGAAAATATAATTTAATAGATACAGCTGGAATTAGAAGAAAAAGTAAAGTAACAGAATCAATTGAAAAATTTAGTATAATGAGAACATTATTAGCAATCGAAAGAGCAGATGTGTGTTTAATGTTAATAGATGCAAAAGAAGGTGTAACAGACCAAGATGCAAAAATTGCAGGTGAAGCGCATGAAGCTGGAAAAGGTGTTATAATAATTGTTAATAAATGGGATGAAATAGAAAAAGAAACAGGAACACTAGAGCAATACAAAAAAGATGTATATAATAAATTATCTTATTTATCTTATGCACCAATATTATTTATATCTGCAA
>CAZTHC010000080.1:0-2829 GCA_964613425.1 uncultured Lachnospiraceae bacterium | reverse complement strand
AATCCAGAAAACAAGTTAGTTACAGAAAATAAACAAATTGAGATTTTAAAAGAACAAATAGAATATGAAAGAAATGAATATCATAGATTAAATAAAGTAAGACATTCAACAAAAAATTATACTGGTTATAGAGAAGCAATGATGAATAAGTTCCAAAAGAAAAACAGATTGAGAAGTATTTTACATTGCATAAAAGACGGAGAGGAAAGAGAAAATGATTAATACAAAATATATATGGCCAATAATTCCAAAATATAAAATAACTGAGCATGATAAATATGGAGTGAGAGAAAATCATTATGTATTGTTTAAAAGAAGAGAACATTCTGGGTTTGATATTACTGCAGATTTAGAAACACCAGTACATTCAATATCAGATGGAGTTGTTATTAAAGCAGAGTTTGATGGAACAACATTAGAAGGAAACGATAGCTTTAACGATGGGTATGGAAGTAAAATAGAAGTATTAAATGACGATGGAAGAAGAGTAGTATACGCTCATTTAAGAAAAATATTAGTGAAATCCGGAGACATAGTAAAACAGGGAGATGTTATTGGCAAAACCGGATGTAGTGGTGGTTCAAGAGTTCCACATTTACATATTGAAATTCGAAAAACAAATACAGAAGACACAGGATTAAAAAATACAATTGATCCATTAGAAGTATTGCCAAATATGGATTTAGAAGGCTTGAATGCAAGATTTGAACTACAGCCATATTCAAAATTATGGGAAATTTTAGCATCAGATAAACCATGGGATTTTAAAGAAGAAAATATACCATATGCAAATAATAAAGAATATATAAAATAAAAATATTAAACAGTGTTACCGTGGCTCACTGTTTTTTTATTTAAACATAAATTTTTAGTTACACTAATAGTTGCTAAAGTATCACCAAGTTGAGTAAAAGTCACAGCAAGTAAATCCAATTGTTCAGGAGAAGCATTACATGCAATGGCATTTGCAATAGTGTTTATGAAAGTAGTAAATTCAAGAGAATTCATATATAATTCACCCATACTAATATATGGAAAATAAAGAAAAATGTTATAGAATTAAAATTATATATGAAGAATCTTTTCCCACTCATTAATTTCATTTTTGTACAAAAAGTGTTGAAGATTTTTTTTATATTTCACTTTGTTTTTTAATATCCTATTTAAATATATTGAGTAATCAGTGGAATTCAAGTCAATTATTATACCATTTTTATCATCTTCAATTTGTTCAGAGGCAGAAGCAAATGAACTAACTATACATGGTACATTTAAAATTTTTGCTTCAGTAATACTATTACACCAGGATTCATAATCACTTAATTGAACTAAATAATCTGCTTTTTTTATATAAGGATATGGATTTTCTTTCTTTCCTAAAAAATTGACATTTTTTATATTTGCATACATGTCAAATATTGTCTGCTGATAACTTCTACCATTTCCAATTATATTTACTTCATATTGAATATTATTTTTTTGTAATTCATTTATTAGTATAAGTAATCTTTCAAATCCTTTCCCAGCAGAAAGCCTTGAAATAACTACTAATTTTAAAGCATTACTATTAAAATTTTCAGTTTTCTCATTAGATAATTCTAATATATTGGGATTTATGAAATTATGAATTACTTGAACAGTATTAAGTTGAAAATTAAGTAGATTCTTAACTGCATTAGAAACACATATAATATTGTTCATGTCTGAAATAAATTTATTATTGTTTAATAATGAATTACTAAGTTCATATGGTTTACTATGAATCCAACAAATTTTCTTTTTTGAGTGAATTTTTTTAGAAACAAAATCATAATTAAAATACGTATTACAATAAATGCAAATATCACATTCAAAAAAACTTTTATCATCAATATGTGATATAGTACTATATTTAGATAACATATTGCATACAGTAATATCAAGAGTAGATTTATTCTCATATACAATTTCAATATCATTTTTTAGATATAATTCTTTACAAAGAAATTCTATAGACTTTTCAATTCCACCCATTAATATATTTGTATTGTAAAATAGTATTTTCATTAAATTACATTTCCTTTCTGTAATATAACAGTTGCAACATTTAATGCCATGTCTTTAAGAGAAACAAGTTGTTTAGAGTTGTGTTCTATAGTACCAATGTTAACTTCCTCGATTCGAGCATTTAGAATTTCCATATCAATTAAAATACCAATATCTACACCATAACCATAATTAAAACTAATTTTATCAAAAAAACTTTTTTTGCCAGCTATCATACCACTTAATGGTTGTGAAAATCTTAGTAGATTAGGAAAGAAAATCTTTAGTAAAGGTTTTGCAGTTAATTCAGTTACTCTTCCTTGATGTCTGTTAAATGTAGATTTTACAAAATCAGCTTTACCATTTAAAATAGGGTTTATCATTTTTTCTATAATATCTGTGCAGTATGTTGAAACATCACTATCTAGAAAAACAACAAATTCTGTTTTGCAATTTTTTAATCCAATACTCATTGCATAACCTTTTCCTTGTTGAGAACATTGAATAATAGTTGCACCTTTTTGCATGGCGATTTTTGCAGTATTGTCAGTTGAATTATTATCTACAACTATTAATTCAAAAATTTCATTATTTAAGTTTATTAAATCTATAATTTGTCCAATTGTGTGTTCTTCATTATATGCTGGTAATATTACAGTTACTCTTTTCAATATTCATTCCTCCGTTTTTAAGGTATAAATTAATTATAATATTATAATCAATTTATGTCAATTGTTTTTACTAAAGCATATGACTTGAAAAAGTAATATAAAAATGGTATAATGCGCGAAGAACAAAGAGTTC
>CAZTHC010000079.1:0-2936 GCA_964613425.1 uncultured Lachnospiraceae bacterium | reverse complement strand
TTTTTCAAGTGAATATAAATCAATGTATTATGATGTTGCATTCATAGGTAAAACATATACAGTAGCAACTGTATATGATATAACAGATAAAACTGACGTAAAAATAGTAAGAGAAGTTGAAGTTGAAGGAAATTATTTGTCTGCTAGAATGATAGAAGACAACGTATATTTAGTTGCTAACAAATATTTATATTTATATAATACAAAATGGGAAGAAATGAATGAAGACGAGATAAGGCCATATTTTAAGGACACAGCAACTTCTACAGATTATAAATGCATAAATTATAAAGATATGTATTACTCTCCAGAAAGTGAAGAAACCAATTATTTAAATATAGTAGGTTTTTCTGTGAAGAATAATAGAGATGCAAATGTAAGAACAATACTAGGTTCTGGTGATGATATATATATGTCCGAAGAGAATTTATATGTAGCAAATTGTGTATACGATTTTAATAATAAGGCTTCAAAAGATAAAACCAAAATATATAAATTTGAATTAAATAGAACAAATATTAAATGTGTTGCAACAGGAGAAGTAGATGGAACAATTATTAATCAATTTGCAATGGATGAAAAAGATGGATATTTTAGAATAGCCACAACTCTAAACAGTGCAATTACGCAAAATAAATATAACAATGTATATGTTTTAAATAACGAGCTTAAAACAGTAGGAAAATTAGAAAATTTAGCAAAAGGCGAAAGAATATATTCAGTTAGATTTATGGGAAATAGGGTATATATGGTTACATTTAAACAGGTAGACCCATTATTTGTAATAGATTTAGCTAATCCAACTAATCCAAAAGTTCTAGGAGAATTGAAAATACCAGGATTTAGTGAATATTTACATCCATATGATGAAACACATATAATAGGTTTTGGAAAAGATACAAAAGAAACTTCAACAGGTGCAACAATAACAGGTATGAAAATGGCACTGTTTGATGTAAGTAATCCAAATGAACCTAAGCAAATGTATACTATAAAAGTAGGAGATAAGTATTCTTATTCAGAACTTTCATATAACCATAAAGCTTTCTTATTCTCAAAAGAAAAGAATATAATTGCATTTCCAATATCTAAGAATGAATCATATAATATGTATTTTAGAGGGGCTGTTGTGTATGGACTTACATTAGATAAAGGATTTGAGCTAAGGGGAGAAATAGAAAATGACCCAGCTAATGTAAATTATACGAATAATGTAGATAGAATAATATATATAGGAAATACCCTTTATACAGTATCTAGTCAATTGATAAAAGCAGTTGATATGAGTACAATGGAGGAAATTGACAGATTGGAAATTAATATGAAAGATGAAAGCTTATATATATTAGAATAAGCATATTACAAAAAAATGTAGGGACGTATTGTATACGCCCCTTTGCCTTGTGAACAATCCGCCAAATCTCGTCGGTGATAATATGTTTTAATTAAATAAATTGTATACACCAGTGGTAATCATACAGACTAAAATTCCACAAATTGTAGGGATAATGAAAGATAGAATGGCCCATCTAATTTGCCCAGATTCCTTTTTTATTGTCATTAGTGTTGTGCTACAAGGAAAATGCAAAAGTGAAAACAGCATAACATTTATACCTGTTAAAATAGTCCAACCATTATCTAATAATATTTTTCCTATACTGGTAGCATCTTCTAAATCCACTAAAGTTCCAGTAGCCATATAGCTCATTAAAATTATAGGTAATACAATTTCATTTGCAGGTAATGCTAATATAAACGCTGTTAAAATATATCCATCTAGTCCCATTAAAGTTGCAAAAGGATTTAAAAAGTTTGCAACATGGGTTAATATGCTCATATTAGCAATATTTATATTAGCAAATAGCCAAAGTACAATTCCAGCTGGTGCTGCTACAACAATAGCTCTTCCTAAAACAAATAGTGTTCTGTCAAAAATTGAACGTACGAATACTTTTGCAAATTGAGGTCTCCTATATGGTGGTAATTCCAACATGTAAGAAGATGGAAGTCCTTTTAATATTGTTTTAGATAATATTTTAGAAATAAGTAATGTTGCAAGAATTCCTATTAAAACTACTAAAACTACGCTTAAAGTAGAAATAATAGAAGACCAGACTCCAGTAAATAGACTGCCAATAAAAATACCTGCAATAATTATTAAAAATGGAAATCTACCATTGCATGGAACAAACGAATTTGTAAGCATTGCAATTAATCTCTCACGTGGTGAATCTATTATTCTACAACCAATAACACCTGCAGCATTACATCCAAATCCCATACACATAGTTAATGCTTGCTTCCCAGTTGTACATGCTCTTTTAAAATAATTATCTAAATTAAAAGAAATTCTTGGTAAATATCCTAAATCTTCTAAAATTGTAAACAATGGAAAAAATATTGCCATAGGGGGTAGCATTACTGCTATAACCCACGCTAAAGTTTTATACATTCCAGATACAAGTATACCTGAAACCCACCCGAGGAGCTTGAAGCCATATGAAAAAATCTAATAACTTTTCTTCTATAATTCCAAAAAAGTTAGATAACATTTGAGAAGGATAATTTGCACCTGTTAAGGTAATCCAAAACACAACTGCTAGAAATAGTAGCATTATAGGAATACCAAAAATTTTTGAAGTTAGTATTTTATCTATTTTTTTATCTCGTACATTGTAATTAATTTGTTCGTAAGAAATTACATCTGTACAAATATCTTCAGCATGAAATAATATTGTCGAAACAACTTTATCTTTAAATTCAGATGAATTAATATTGTTTTCCAGTAATTTTTCTTTTGCTAAAGCAATTTTTGATTGTAAAGTTTTTTTAGAAAATTTTATTTTAAGATGTTTTTCAATGGATTTCAATATCTTTGAATTACTATCTAATAGTTTTAAGGATACCCACCTAGAGTTAGTAAAATTTGTGTTTTT
>CAZTHC010000078.1:0-3454 GCA_964613425.1 uncultured Lachnospiraceae bacterium | reverse complement strand
CCAAGCTACAAATGTGTTTTTAAATAATTCTTTTTTTGCCATAAATATTATTTTATGCTTTGAACATGTAACAATTGCTACTGTATCTAAAGCATGTATATGATTTGGGCAAATAATGCACCCTCCATCTGGAATATTTTCTTCTCCTATAATTTTTACTCTATATACTATTTTCATTAAAAAGCCAAGTATTGCTTTTACTATTTTTCTTTTCATTGTTTTCTCCTTTTGAAATCTTTTAATATGTTTTTCTATGTGATGTTTCGACTACACTTCGTTTCGCTCAACATGACAATGATAAAATTTTTGAATGTAAATATGCTTCCCTACTATGGTTTGCAATGTGTTTTTAAATATATTCTTATTTTTCTGGTATATATATTCCTTTTGCAATTATATCTATTTGTTCTACATTCATTGCTGTTAACTGTTCTATTTCTTTTTTGCATTTAATTTTAAAATTTTTTAAGGTTTCCATTACATTAACTCCGTATGTAATTACAACTTCCATATATATATGTACGCCTTCTCCATAATTATCTAAACGTATTCTATTAACACTATGGATAGCATTATTTTTTGACACCATATACTCAATTATTTGTTTAAACACATTATCTGAAATTTTGAAATTTCCTAAATAACTAAAAGTTGGTCTAATTATTGATTTTTCTGCTATATATGGTTTTGAGTTTTTTCCTTTTGACTTAAATATCTGTAGTGGATCTAATAAATATCCTGAGAACTCCTTCTTTATTTCAAAAGTTGGTACTGGAATTACGTGTTTTCCTTGCGTTGTTCTTATTCTTTTTGCAGTTTCCATTTCTTCTTCGGTTGCTACTTCTGTTATATATACTGTTTCAGTAATTTCTGGTAATCCTAAATTTTCTGCAATTTTTTGCACCATACTATCTGAAGTTCCTAGTAATAAAATACTTTGAGGCTTATACTTCTTTATTGCTTTTTTTATTTCATCTTGTTCTTCTTCTCTATAGAATAGTGCTCTTTTAACAGTTTCAACTTTTGTTGGTGCCTTTTTAGCAGATGTTCCGGCAATCACTTCATTATCCTTAATAAGTAAACCATCATCAATTATATAATGAGTATTCTTTTCTCCTGCAACCATCTGTGCTCTATAGCTTTTTCCTGTTCCGTGAAGGTCCAACAAATGCATATACTTTAATCTTACTATCAAATAACATATTTTTTCTCCCAAATTAAATTTAAAAGCGGACATTGTTGATGTCCGCCATTTATAATTGCTCAATATTAAACAACTTCGTTTATCTTTACGTCTCTAACGTGATTAATTTTTTCCCATTTTGTATCTGGTTTAATTAATGATTTTATATTAATTAATATCCAAGAACCCATAAATATTGGATAACATAATAATCCTTTAATCATTGGACGTACTGGTCTTTTGTCTAATACCATAATTAATACTGCTGTTAATACTGGCATTAAGAATGTTGATGTTAAGTATTTACCGCAACTAAATATTAAGTCTATTCCTGTCATTCCGCTTCCTAAATATATTATTAAATTAACTGCTAGTAATAAAAATGTTATTAACATCATTGGAATACCTAATATATATAAAAATCCATCAAAATTCATTAATGTTTTATTTTCTTTAACTCCTCTTGCTAAATCCTTAGTATATAATTTGATACATTGTAAATGTCCAACTGTCCATCTAGATCTTTGCTTCCAAGATTGTCTAAATCCTAATGGTTGTTCATCATATACTATTGCATCTGTTGCCCAACCTAATTTTCTACCAACTGCTATGTTTTTTAATGAAAATTCGATATCCTCTGTAAGTGTTTTTGTATCCCATCCTGTTTCTCTTATAACATCAAATTTTACCATAAATCCTGTACCATTAATAAGTGGAGATAATCCTAAATTGTATCTTGCTAAATGATAGAATCTATTCATTGTCCAATAGAATATTGCATATCCTGCTGTAATCCAAGTATCCGTAGGATTTTTAATATCTCTGTATCCTTGAACAATTTCTTCACCTTGGCATAATTTTCTATTCATGTTAGTAATAAAGTCTGGATTTACAATGTTATCTGCATCAAATACACAAAAAGCGTCATAATCTGCATTTTCTTGTAATTTTTGTGCTAAAAACCATTGCATTGCATAACCTTTAGTTTTCTTCTCACTGTCAAATCTCTCATAAACAATTGCTCCAGCTTTTCTTGCTATTTCTGCTGTATTATCTGTACAATTATCTGCTATTACATAAATATCTAATAGTTCTTTATTATAATCTTGTCTTTTTAAACTTTCTATTAAATTTGCAACCACAGTTTCTTCATTATGCGCTGGTATTATTGCCATAAATTTGTGGTCTTTTTTTATTAATAATGGTTTTTCTTTTAATTTAACTAAAGAACATAAACTTACCATTATTTGATATAGCCAAAATATTGTTATTAACCATACTAAGGCTTGTTGAAGGATATATAAATATTCCATCTTTTACCCCTTTTTAGGTTTTTTAAACCCCATAAATTTTATTATCTATATAATTATATCTTTTGTAATTAACCTATACTATTATACATTCTTTTATAACAAAATTCAACATTTTTGATAAAATTTGTAAAATATACTACTTTATTTATTGTCATCTTCCCTTGCTTCTAAGTTTCTTCTTGTTAAATTTATTCTTCCTTGTGAATCTATTTCGTATACTTTTACAGTAATTACCTCGCCTATTTTTAGTACATCTTCAACATTTTCTACTCTTTCGTTAGAAATCTTTGAAATATGAAGTAAACCTTCTTTTCCTCCACCGATATCAACAAAAGCTCCAAATGGCATAATTCTTGTTACTGTACCTTCATAAATTTCATTAACTTCTATTTCTCTTGTTATTCCTTCTACTATTTTTAATGCTTTTTGTGCACTTTCATTATCTGCAGAATATATGAATACTCTACCATCTTCTTCTATATCCATTTTAACACCAGTTTCAGCAATAATTTTATTAATTACTTTTCCACCTGTTCCTATAACATCTCTGATTTTTTCTGGATTAATTGTTAATGTAATTATTTTTGGTGCATATTTTGATAATTCTTTTCTTGGCTCTGGTAATTGCTTCAACATAATTTCGTCTAATATATATTTTCTAGCATTTTTTGTTCTTTCAAAAGCCTCTGCTATAACATTGTATGACAACCCATCAACTTTAATGTCAACTTGTATCGCTGTTATACCATCTTTTGTTCCACCAACTTTAAAATCCATATCGCCAAAGAAATCTTCTAATCCTTGAATATCTGTAAGCATTACATATTTGCTATCATCTTCTGGGTCTGTAACTAATCCTGTTGAAATTCCAGCTACTGGTTTTTTAATTGGGACGCCTGCATCCATTAATGCTAATGTGCTACCACAAATACTTGCTTGTGATGTTGAACCATTTGAA
>CAZTHC010000077.1:0-3505 GCA_964613425.1 uncultured Lachnospiraceae bacterium | reverse complement strand
CATCAGACAGAAAATCTTCCAACCTCGGAAATCCTTTATTTATCAGTACTTTGAATAGTCCTATTTTTCAACCCTTGACATCAATACTACGGTCTCCACGTGGTCTGCTTGTTCTAACATATCTACTATATCTTTTGGTACATCTTCTTCCATTCCACATTTTTTACATCTAAATTTAACTGTCATTTAGGCACACTCCTCCCTTTGTTTCTCATATTCTTTATTTTCTCTTGCCACCTTATTATACATTTTTTCATATATCTTTTCAAGCAAACTACCGCACTTGTAATACCATATATCCTTAAATTCCATTCGTTCACCACAATTTGGACACTTGAATATCTCTATTCCAAATGCCTTTTTTATTCTTTCTTCAAATGTTCTTGATATATTGTTTTTGTGCATTATTCTCTTTAATTCTTTCATTACTTTTTTGTTTTTCTTTTTACTTCTTCTTGAATATACTCCATAATATCTTACCATTTTGAATTGTCTATCTGGTACATGCATTAGCATTTTCCCAATAAACCCTTTTGCTGTTATTTCTTCTTCAACATATTTATTATCTTCATGTCTTTCATAACAATATGTTACTTTTCTTCCTTCATATTTTATTATCCTACTTTCTGCTATTACTGGTCTTGATACATATCTTCCTATATATCTAGCTATACCTGTTGGTGACATTAAGTTTGGCTTTGCATATACATAAAATCCATTTTCCGTTTCCCTATATATTTTATTCATTTTTGCTCTTGTATTTTTATTCTTTCCATATTTATCCATTACTATTTTACTCATTTTATATTTCCAACTATTTCTTAATATTTCATACTTTATGAATTCTAATTTTTTCCATTCTTCTCCTTCTACTATTGCTCCTTCTGTTACTAACATATGTACATGTGGATTCCATTTTAAATCTCGTCCAAATGTATGCAATACACAAACTATACCTGGTACCCATTTTGTTGTTTTCCTTTGTCTTTGAAAATACTCTAGCATTAATTTTGCTGCTTCATCCATTAACAACTTTAGTAATTTTCTATCTAATCTAAACAAATCTCTTATTTCTTCTGGTACAGTAAATACTATATGTCTATGTCTCACATTATACATCGTGTTTTTTATATTGTTTTGCCATTCATCTGTTTTTATCTTCCCACAAGAAGTACATAGTCTACTCTTGCAAGTAAATCCTACTTGCAAGAGTTCTCCACATTTAGGACATTCATACAATATATGCCCATAATTTATATCTTTGCACCTCATTAATTTTTTAGCTTCATCATCACATACTTTTCTTATTCTATGTTTATTTTCTTCTCTAAATTCATCATAGTTTTCTATGAAAATCTGTTTAATTACACCTCTCATTTTATATGCCTCTTAGGAAAAATTATATCTTGTTTTTCCCATCATTTCAACATTCTTGTTTGAAAAATATTTTATACTTTCCTAGACAATAAAAAAACTGGGCAATTAACTTTACCCAGTTTTATATTATTTGTTTTCTAATTCTTATTTTATTTGTTTTGCAACCTCTTCTGCAAAATTTTCTTCTCTTTTTTCTAATCCTTCACCTTTTTCAAATCTTGCAAATCTTGCTACTTTAGCATTTTTTGAATCTACTAATTTTTGAACTGTAATATCAGAATCTTTTACAAATGGTTGCTCTAGTAAGCAAACTTCTCCATAGAATTTTCCAATTCTACCCATTACCATTTTTTCTGCAATTTCAGCTGGTTTTCCTTCATTCATAGCTTGAGCTTTTAAAATTTCCATTTCTTTTTCTACTTTATCTGCTGGAACTTCTTCTCTGCTTAAGTATTCTGGTCTTGCAGCAGCTACTTGCATACATAAATCTCTTGCTAATTCTTTTTCTCCTACTGGTAAATCTATTAAAACTCCAATTTTTCCTTCTCCATGAATATAGCTTTCTACTAATCCTGTACTTTCAAATCTTGCAAATCTTCTTATTGACATATTTTCGCCTATTGTAGCTATTTTGTCTGTTAATATTTCTTTAACTGTTTTATTTGAATCTAAATATGTTTGATTTAATAAATCTTCTACATCTTTAGGATTTTTCTCTACAACTTGTTTTGCTAAGTCTGCTACAAATGTTTTGAATTCATCATTTTTTGCAACAAAGTCTGTTTCTGAATTTACTTCTATAACTGCACCAATTTTTGCATCTGCTGAAACATGTGTACAAACTAAACCTTCTGCTGCTATTCTATCTGATTTTTTTGCTGCTTTTGCTATTCCTCTTTCTCTTAATAATTCTGCAGCTTTTTCCATATCTCCATCTGTCTCTGTTAAAACTTTCTTGCAGTCCATCATTCCTGCGCCTGTTTTTTCTCTTAATTCTTTTACTAAACTTGCTGTTATCATTTTATATATCCCTCCTATAAATATGGTGGGCTTTACACCCACCCATTATACTATAATCTTAATAAATTATTCTTCAACAGTTTCTACAACTTCTTCCATATCTGTTGGAGCTGTTTCTTCTGAAACTTCTTCAGCTATTTCTTCTGGAATTATTGCAGCTTCACCTTGTCTTCCTTCAATAACTGCATTTGCCATAACATCTGTAATTAATTTTACAGCACGGATTGCATCGTCATTTCCAGGAATTGGGTAATCTACATCTTCTGGATTACAGTTTGTATCTATTAAACCTACAACTGGTATTCCTAATTTTCTAGCTTCTAATATAGCTATTCTTTCTTTTTTAGGGTCAACTATAAATAAAACACCTGGTAATTTTGTCATATCTTTAATTCCACCAAGATTTTTTTCTAGTTTTTCGATTTCACCTTTTAATTTGATTACTTCTTTTTTAGGTAATACATCAAAAGTTCCGTCTTCTTGCATAGCTTCTAATTTCTTTAATCTGTCAATTCTTGTTTTAATAGTTCCAAAGTTTGTTAGCATTCCTCCTAACCATCTTTGGTCTACATAGAACATATTGCTTTTTAAAGCAGCTTCCTTAACACATTCTTGTGCTTGTTTTTTTGTTCCTACGAAAAGAATATCTTTTCCTTCTTCTGATTGTTCTTTAATAAAGCTATATGCTTCATCGATTTTTTTAGATGTTTTTTGTAAGTCTATAATGTGAATACCATTTCTTGCTTGGAATATGTATTCAGCCATTTTAGGCTCCCATCTTCTAGTTTGGTGTCCAAAATGTACACCTGCTTCTAGTAATTGTTTCATTGCAACTACTGCCATTTTAAATTCCTCCTTTTAGTTTTACCTCCATATAGTTTTAACATTTAAACTAACTTGTTTTAAGCACTGGTTTAAACTAGCTATATGTGTTTTTTTAACTTGCTAATTATAACAAATATTTTCTTCAAAGTCAAGCACTATATGAAAAATAGGTGTGAAAACAGATGTGAAAATGAATATAATAAACATATTAATTAAAAAACGTAGGGGCGTATTGTATACGCCCTTTTGTAATATATTCTAAACATATGATTCTAGTATCTCT
>CAZTHC010000076.1:0-3577 GCA_964613425.1 uncultured Lachnospiraceae bacterium | reverse complement strand
CTTTAAATCCAAGTTCACCAGCACTTGCCCAAGATATAACATTACCTTGAACATCAGTAATTGTAACTATTGTATTGTTAAAACTAGAATGAATATGTGCTGCTCCTTTATCTATGTTTTTTCTATCTCTTCTTCTAGTTACTGTTTTCTTTGTTACATTTTTTGTAGCCATTTAAGTTCTTACCTCCTTAATTAATTTTTGCTTTTACTAACTAATTTTCTTGGACCTTTTCTTGTACGAGCATTAGTTTTTGTTCTTTGTCCTCTTACAGGTAGTCCTCTTCTATGTCTTAAACCTCTATAGCAACCGATTTCTGTAAGTCTTTTAATGTTTAAAGCTACTTCTCTTCTTAAGTCACCTTCTGTTTTGTATTCTTCCATAGCTTTTCTTATTTTGTTTACTTCGTCGTCTGTTAAATCTTTTACTCTAGTGTCTGGATTAACTCCAGCTTCTTTAAGAATTTTTTGAGAACTTGTAAGTCCTATTCCATATATGTATGTAAGTCCTATTTCAACTCTTTTTTCTCTAGGTAAATCTACTCCTGATATACGAGCCATAAATTTTTGCACCTCCAAATTTTTTTGTTTTATTGTTGTTTGTTAATAATATATCGAAGTGAAATGTATTTTGTAAGAATTACAAAATCTTTAATATATTTATTAACGATATATATAAACAAATCTAGATAAGTAAAATATAAATATTTCACCAGCCGCAACCTATATTTGCTTATTACAAAATATAAAATAAATTAACCCTGTCTTTGTTTATGTTTAGGGTTTTCGCAAATAACTCTTGTTATTCCTTTTCTTTTGATTATTTTGCATTTTTCACATATTTTTTTTACTGATGGTCTTACTTTCATTTAAATTCACCTCTTTGCAATATTTTATTTATTATAAATAAGAATAATAAGAATTATTCTTCATTTTTTACTTATTTTGCTCTCCATGTAATTCTACCTTTTGATAAATCATATGGTGATAATTCTAATTTTACTTTATCACCTGGCAGAATTTTTATGTAATTCATTCTAAGTTTTCCAGAAATATGAGCTAAAACTTGATGTCCATTTTCTAGTTCTACCTTAAAATTTGTATTTGGTAATGATTCTACAACAGTACCTTCAACTTCGATTACATCTTCTTTTGCCACTATATTTCCCCTCCTATTTTTTGGCATTTCCATAAATGCACTTATATAGTATATACCAACTTTTTTACATTGTCAATATTTCTGGCTCTTTTTCTGTAATTAAAATTGTATTTTCATAATGTGCAGCCATACTTCCATCTTCTGTTACAATTGTCCAGCCATCATCTAGTACTAATATTTCTGGATTTTTTTCTATAACCATTGGTTCTATTGCTAGAGTCATGCCGGGTTCAAGTCTAAGTCCTTTTCCGGTTTTACCATAGTTCGGAATTCCTGGATCTTCATGCATTTGACTTCCTATACCATGTCCTTGAAATTCTCTAACTACAGAAAATCCATTTTTTTCTATATATGTACCTATTGCATTAGAAATATCTCCTATTCTATAACCTGGTTTTGCATATTTTATTCCTTCAAAAAAGCTTTGTTTTGTTACTTCTACTAATCTTTTTATATTATTATCAACTTTACCTATTATATGCGTTCTTGTTGCATCTCCATGGAAACCATTTTTGTATGCACATAAATCTGTACTTACTATATCTCCATCTTTTATTATTACGTTTTTAGATGGTATTCCATGTATAACCTCATCGTTAATAGAAATACAAACTCCTGCTGGAAAGCTTGGCACACCTTTTACTCCACTTGGATAGTTTTTGCAAGATGGTATTGCTCCATTTTTTACAATTACATCTTCAGCTATTTTATTTAATTCATATGTGCTTATTCCTGGTCTAATTGCTTCTTCTATTGCATCTTGTGCTAATTTTACAATTCTACAAGCCTCTCTCATTAATTCTATTTCTTTTTTTGATTTAATTGTGACCATTTTCAATCTCCTCTTTAATTCATTTTTATTTGAGTGCAAATATGTACCCATACGGTTTGCAATAATTTACAAATTAATTGATGGATTTTTATAATACATTAATGACTATCTATATAATTTTTTACTTCTTCTGCTATATTCATTGTTGTTACATCAGATTTGTTATTTAATTTTAATGTATATAATATATCTTGTGATTTATAAAATTGAATTAGATTCTCTGAAATTCTATGATATGTTTCTAATCTTTGTTTTACTGTTTCTTCATTGTCATCGCTTCTCTGAATTAATGGAGAACCACATTTATCGCATACGCCACTTTCTATTGGCGGTTTAAAGTCCAAATTATATATTTCTCTACATTCTGTGTTTGGACAAGTTCTTCTCTTTACTATTCTATCTACTATTTCATTATCTGGTAAATCCAAATTTACTGCTACATCTACTTTTTTACCCTGTTTCTCAAATAACTGATTTAATTGTATTGCTTGATTGATATTTCTGGGATATCCATCTAAAATCATTCCATTTTTTGTGTCCTCCTCTTGAAGTCTTTTTTCTATTAGTTCAATTGCAAGTTCATCTGGAACAAGTTGTCCATTTAATAAATAACTTTCTATTTTTTTACCTAATACTCTATGTTTTTTTACATAACTTCTAAATATTTCTCCACTAGATATATGAACTATTCCAAGTTGTTTTGATAGTAATCCTCCAACAGTTCCTTTTCCAGTTCCCGGAGCGCCTAGCATTATTATTATCATTTGTTTGCCTCCTTAATACTTCTTTGGGTGTATACAATACGCCCCTGCATTATATTACTTATTATACAATAATTTTTTATTTTATAATTCATATTGTAAGAAAATATATTCGATTTTCCTATAATATAAATTATATATGGGCGACCTTTTAACGGTCGCCCTGTATATTTTATTCCAAAAATCCTTTGTAATGTCTCATTACTAATTGTGATTCTAATTGTTGTACTGTTTCTAATGCAACACCAACTACAATTAATATAGATGTTCCTCCAAATGCTACGTTTAATCCTGTAAATCTCATTGCCATTGGCAATATTGCTATTAAAGCTAAGAATAATCCACCAAACCATATTAATTTTGATAATATTGATGATAAATAATCTGTTGTTGGCTTACCAGCTCTTATTCCTGGTATAAATCCACCGTTTTTCTTTATGTTGTTTGAAACTTCTGCTGGGTTAAATGTTGCATATGTATAGAAGAATGTAAATCCAATAATTAATAATAAATAAATTAATGCATTACCTATTGTATAACCTACTGGTACTTGTGATGATGATGTTGCTACTGAAAGTTTATATAATCCTGCAAGGAAACCTGTTTCTGCAGCAATATTTTTACTGAACATTGGAATTATCATAGCTGGGAATGACATAAATGATGAAGCAAAAATTACTGGCATAACTCCAGCCATTGCTAGCTTTAATGGAATATGTGTATTTTGTCCTCCATACATTTTTCTTCCAACTACTTTTTTAGCATATTGAACAGGAACTCTTCTTTCTGCTTGTTGTACAAAAACAACTCCTGCAACTAAAACTATTG
>CAZTHC010000075.1:0-3754 GCA_964613425.1 uncultured Lachnospiraceae bacterium | reverse complement strand
ATATTATCCGTCTCGTTTTTTTATATAGCTTACACATTTATTTCAATACATATTTCTTTATTAAAATTATTCCTATTGTTAATAATGCAATTGTTGTAATTGCTAATATTACATATGTTACTATTTCTCCTGTTTTTAGAGATATAATTACATTTACAGAGGCTAAGTCATCTTCTCCTTGTTTGTTATTTGCTGGTATTGAATCTATGTCTTCTGCTCCACTCTTGTTATAATATTCTGCTATTTCTGCAGTATTATTTAATATTCCCAAATTGCTGCTTGTAAGTTTTTTTGCTACTTTTATTGTTAATTCTCTACCTTCTCCTGGTTTTATTTCGCTATCTGCTAATGCATTTGTATAATATGTTCCGTCTGTTGCTTTTTCCCATTTTGTATTTTCATTGTCTACATATGTAACACCTGTTGGTAAGTATTCTACAATTTTTTTAGCATATCCAGCTATTTCTCCTTCGTTAATTATTGCTATTTTATATTCTATTGTAACAACTGTACCTTCTACATTCTTTTTGTCTATTTCTATTTTTGCTAATGTATCGTTTTCATACATATATGTTTTTGTTCCTTCAGAATTTTGTACTACTATTTTGTTTATGTATTTTTCTAGTTTTAAATCAAATTTCGGGTTTTCTACTAAACCTATATTTATTCCAGAAATACTGTTATTTGTGATTATTATTGTGTCTGTAATTGCTCCTAGAATAATTACTCCATCTTTTTCTATCTTTGTTTCTATGGCATCTGAATTTACATTCTCTGTTATAGAATCTTTCTTATATTCTGTTAATCCATATTTAGATGAATTGTATTCAAATACTACGTAATAATTTCCTTTAACTACATTATTAAATGTATATTCTCCCTTTGTATTTGTAGTTGTTTCAGATACTATTGTTCCTGTTGATAAATCTATTAATAATGCCTTAATGTTTTCTAGTTTTGTTTCTTTTTCATCTATTGCTCCATTCTCATTTGTATCTAACCATGCTATTCCTGATACTTTGTATTTTAAAACAGTTGGCTCTGTTATAGTGCTTTCAGTTTTTTGATATTGATCATTTATACCTACAATATATTTTGCTTCATTTGTTTTAACTGTAGGCATATTTTTTCCTGATATTGTTGCGTAGTTTATTATTTCAAATTCTTTTACATTCATTGGTAAAACATTTGCCTTAGCTTTTATTTGTAGTACTATTTTTTCTTTTTCTGATAAGTTTGTTTTTATATTTACTGAGTTATTTACTGGGAAACCAGATTGCTTTGAATTTCCAGCTATTGCATATTCATAATTTATACACTTCATTCCGTCTGGAATTATATCTGTAATATTTACTTCTCTTGCTGTTGCTGTTCCTATATTTTCTACTGTTATAATATATTCTACTACATCATATTCTTTTATGTATGTATTAGCATTGCTTACTGTTTGGCTTACTTTTAAAACAGGCTTTACCACATTATATTCAATTTCATTTGAAATATATGTTTTATTATTTGATGTTATAAAAGCTTTACTTTTCAATGTTTTACTTTTTTGATTTTCTTCTAACTCTTTAACAATAACTTTAATTTCTAATATTTGTGAATCTTTGCCAGCTATTACATCTATGTTTGCAACTATTAATTTATTTATTTCATTATATTCTATATTTTCACTTTTCCCTTCATATTGTTTTGTTTCACTATTAAAATATAATAATTCAGCACTTTTATATTCTGTTCCTTCTGGTATATAGCTTTCTACCTTCACATCTTTTACATCTTCACTTGTATTGTTATTTACTCTTATTTGATATAATAATTCTTCACCTTCTTCTACTTTATAATATGTATAATTTTCTGAACTCATTGTCACTGAAAGTGGTTCTTGTGTTTCTGGATCATCACTATTCTCTGGATCCTTTATTGGATCGTTTCCTGGATCTTCTGGTTTTTCTGTTGGATCATTTGGATTTTCCGGGTCATCTCCTGGGTTTTCTGGGTCTTCTCCTGGATTTTCTGGATTTTCTTCTGGTTTTACATATTTTGCTGTCATATCTATTTTTGTATATCCATATTTTCCATCTTCTGTGGCTGTTTCATATGCTTCTGCTACTTCATTTGAGTAGAATACGTTCGCACTGATTGCTTCATCCTTCTCTACTTCATTTAATATAACATCTGCATTTACCATTATTGTTGTTCCTTTTACTTTATTTACAACTTTTGTTTGCTCTCCTTCTAATTGTATTTTTAATACTATTGTATCCTCTACTTTTTCTTTTTCTACTGTTTTTATTTTTATTTCATCATTATAAAATATTTCATATCCATTTATTTCTATGTCTTTAATTTCTTTTGGCAATTCTACTTGTATATATGGATTTTTATAAATATCTGCATTCAATTCATCGTCATTAAATATAAATTTAAAGTCTATTTCTTTATTATTTGTTAATGCATATAGTTCACTTTTACTTATTTCTGCTATCATTTTTGTTACTGTATTTTCTATTTCTTCTTCAGTATTTTTACCGTCTTCTGTAAAAATTTCTTCTTCTATATGTTTTACTCCGCTATTAATAGAAGATTTTATTTTTTTAAAATCTTTTATTTCTTCTTTATTAAATTCTATATCTCCATCTATTCCTTTTACATTTTCTATACTTAATATTCCATATTTGACAGGTGTACTTATTTCAAAAGTTACACCACTTATTTTTTCTGCATAATTTAATACATAGTTCCCGTCTTCATCTTTCTCTGTATCTTTGTTCATTTCGTATAATACTTCACCATCTGCATCTATTACAGATATACTTCCATTTTCTCCTAATATTTTATCAAAATATTGTTTATTAACTTTTGTTTGTTTTAAATAATTATTTTCTCCTAATTCATATTCTTCTGTTCCAATAAATACATCTGATATATCAGTTATTCTTACAGTTTTTATTATACTTGGATCAACCATTCTAATTTTTGTTATTGTTGAATATTTATATAATTCTTCTTGTTTATTTAGTAAATTTGCATACATTAATTTTTTTGCTATATCTGGCATTAAACTGTAATTAAATTCAAAATCTACTGTTTCTCCAACAATTTCTCCTAATTCACATGTTCCTGCTATTTCTTTTTCTAATACTTCTATATCTGTATTTTTGTATACATCTACGTTTGCTTTTATTCTACTTGCTATATTTATTTTCTCTTCCTTTTTAGCATATGTAAATTCTTCTGCAGAATATATATATGTTATATAAAATGATTCTGCCGTTTTTTCATTTATATATACATTTTCTGAATCGTTTGTATATGTTACTACTACTTTTCCATCTTTATATTCCCATGCGGTTGTTGTCCCTGGTGTTTGATTTCCTATTACATTTACTGTTTCTGGTAATTCATTATTTATTTTAGGTGCTTCTGCTTCTAAAACAATCTTTTTTATTGGTAATTTGTTTGTTTCACCTTCATTTGCATTTTGAAGCTCTGCTTTTACAAGCATTGTAAGTATTAGCCCTGTATTTTCTCCGTACTTATATGGAATATATTTAGCTACTTCTTGTTCTAGGTTTAATACATGTTTTCCTTCCCAACCTATGTTTAATTTTATTTCTTCTGTTATTTCTTTCTCTTGTGCTTTGTTATTTACAAAAGTTCCTTTTAGTACAATTTTACTTATATCATTTAATTTTAATTCTTTTACTCCTGTATTTTCAAAATTTACCGGAATATTAATACTTTCATT
>CAZTHC010000074.1:0-3984 GCA_964613425.1 uncultured Lachnospiraceae bacterium | reverse complement strand
CGCATATGGTATTGAAACAACTCCTCAGGAACTGTTTGAATACTTCCCTAAGGCACCATTTAACTTGGAAACTGAAGAATTTCCTAATTTTCGTGAATATTATCTTGGAGACAGCATAGAAAAGGAAAATTTTGGTTGTCATATGGATGTTATTGTAATAGGTCTAAACAACTTTTTTACAGATAATAACCTTCCTTATGAAGCAAAATTTAGTGAGTTATATGGCGTTGAAGATTTTGACACATGTAATTTTCCTGTCCTTATATGGTATGCAGATTTTCCTTTAGAAAACTACAATGCGAGATTAATTCCTGTTAAGACACCTTTCGGTGAAACCTATTTTTCTACAGATTTAAATCCTGTAATACTAGTGAAAACCGGTTCTGAAAATTTAACTATTTATGAAGCAATTTGGCGAACCGAAACGATTTCTAAAGAAACTTATAATGAACTTATGCACACTGGACTTTGTTACGGAATGATCGCAATCGAAAAAACTAATTAATGGCAAGAGAGCAGGTAAATACCTGCTCTTTTTTTGCAATTTTGTATTAACTTTAAAGCAATTAACAATTATTTAGAAGCAGAGTTATTTGTTGACTTTTTATGTAAAACGTGGTAAACTAAAGGTATGGTACTATATGTTTAGCTTACTTAAACATTAAACAATATGATGAAAGGTGGATATTACTTATGAAACGTACATTGACATTTATTCGGTTAATAGCTATTGTTTTTGCACTCTTATTTATAACATCGTGTAATACGAATGCTAACCCTGCCGGCACAGTAGATTCTACTACTTCAGCTTCTATTGTTGAAGAAAGTTCTACTACTACCGAAACTTCAATAACTTCTGAAACAACAGCAGACCCAAATTCAATTTTTGAAATTGAGGAACCCGGTAAGAAAGTTCTTAAATTCGATAACCTTCTTTATGAAGATTTTGGTTTAGGAAAAGAATCACAGCAAATAGTTACTTTTCTTTCTTTCTTACAGTATTACGATATTGCTGAAAAAACTCCTGAGGAAGTTTGGCAACACGTAAATTCAATTCCTTTCAATGGAAGTATTCTTAGAAATGATTCAACAGATTATATTTATTTTGGAAATTACAAATCCCAAAATATAGGTTTTTGGGACCCCACAGCTGTTGAAGTATTTCTAAATACAACTTTAACAGCAAATAAAACTGGTTTATCTGTAGAAACAGTAAAATTTCCAAAGTATATTTCTACAGTAACAAAGTATATTAATGAAGGAAAACCTGTAATCTATTTTTTGGATAAGAATTTAGGTACTTCTAAGGAAGGTTCCTATGATTTCACGTACACCTTTGAAACAACATCATATCAACATTCTTACGATAAAACTTTTGTAGTTATCGTAGGTTATGATTATGACTGTTTATACTACTATGACTCTGGTTCACCGGAATTAAAAGAGTACAAATGGGTTTCTGGTTCTGATACTAAAAGCTGGTTCCACGCAATAGTACCTTCGACAAAGTAAGCTAAAAACGAGACGGATATATTATCCGTCTCGTTTTTTATATAATTTACACATTTATTTCAATACATTTTTTAGATATCCGTTTTTAACATTTTATGTATGTTTTAGTTTTATTATTCTTTAATTATTTTTCTGTTTTTTGACATTATTGTAAAACACTGGTATAATTATATTATAAGTTCTTTTATTTAAACTTTGAAAGGGGTTTGACATTATGATGAGACATTTTACAGCATTATTCCTTTCCACAACTCTTTTAATGGGTTGTATGCCTTCTGCAGAAACTGTTGAGTTTGTTTCTGTAGAGCCAGTTACAGTTGCAGCTGCTGTTGTTGTTCCTCAGTCAAGCTCCTATACTTCTAGTATAGAAACTTCTGAAGGTATCAGCAGCATAAAAGCTATTGTTACTACTTCTTTAGAAGAAATAACAACAACTTCCACTGTTGAGACAACAGAAATCACAGCAATTACTGAAACAGCACTTTCTGAAACTGTTGAAACCATTCAAAATCCTTCTCGAAGAGTTTTGAATGTTGTAAACATTCAGCAAATGCCCGAATTACCGGCAGGTTGTGAAATTACATCTACTACAATTGCCCTGAACCATGTTCTTGGTACATCTGTAAGTAAGATGGATATGATTTCATATATGCCATGTATGCCAGAGCCTATAAATGGTGTATGGGATTCTCCTATGAATGTTTTCGTAGGTAGCCCGTTTTCTACCAGATATGGTGCTTATGCTCCAGTAATTTGTAAAACTATTAACAACTTTTTAGTTGAAAATAGCTTCACAGATGCAACTGTTACCGACCTTTCTGGAAGCACTCTTGAATCTCTGTATTCTTACATTGATAACGGAACTCCCGTTATTATTTGGGGAACACTAGAAATGAGAGAACCAGAAACAGGAAAAACCTGGCTTTGTCAGGATGGCTCCAGCTTCACTTGGACCCGCAATGAGCACTGTATGGTGCTTATCGGTTATGATACAGTAGCTGATACTGTAATCATCTCTGATCCTTGGGATCCAAGAGGTACAGTTGAAATTAATCGTGCTCTTTTTGAGAGCCGTTACAATTCTCTGTTCCAGCAGGCAGTAGTAATTGAAAAGAAGGCTAATTAGCCTTCTTTTCTTTTTTTAGACTGCAATTTTGCTAGTCTTCCGGAGTATTCGGAAATGGTATATAAATGATATTCACATAGACCCGATTTTCTATACTTTTTTCATTTAAATACTGGTGCAGTTGAATCATATCTTGCATATCTCCTCTGATGATATAGCAATTTTTAAAACAACTTTCCTTTACCCTCTTGCGTAAATTTTCCATGATGTTTTCTACTCCTTTAATTTAAAATGAGATTATATAATACCAGTAAAATAGCTACTTGTAAAGCTTTTTTCGTTGACAAATTGTGACACATTTTTTAATATTGATACATTAATTTGGAAAACTATTTCTGATATTTCTAAGCGTATACAATACGCCCCTACAATTTTCAATAGATTTGTAATTTCATTTCGTATCGTCGAAGACGCCGACCCCTACAGTTATTCGCAACTATTCACTAATATTCATACATTTTTTTGAATTTTATGGCAATAATATTATTGGTGATGTTTTTGGAAATTCTTAAAATTGTAATTCTATCGTTTTCTTCTATTATTGTCCTTTTTATTTTAACTAAACTGATGGGGAATAGAGAAATTTCCCAACTTAATATGTTTGACTATGTTGTTGGTATAACTATTGGCTCCATTGCTGCGGAAATGGCAACTTCACTAGAGAATAGTTTTATGGAACCACTTGTTGCAATGATTATTTATACTATAATTACTATATTAATTTCTTTTATAAATGCTAAATCTTTAAATGCTAGGAAAATTATTACTGGTAAATCTTCTATAATATTTGATAATGGTAAGTTTAATTTTAAAAATTTAAAAAACTCTAAATTTGATATTAATGAATTTCTAATGCAATGCAGAATTAATGGATATTTTAATTTAAGTGATATTCAAACAGCTATATTAGAGCCTAATGGTAAACTTAGCTTTCTACCCATTTCTATAAAAAGATCTTCTACTCCAGAAGATTTAAATTTAATTCCTAAACAAGAAAAAACAACCATAAATTTAATTATTGATGAAAAAATATTAGATTTAAATTTAAAGCAATTAGGATTTGATAGCACATGGCTTATTAAAAAGCTTAATGAGCAAGGATTTGCTAGTACAAAAAATGTGTTGCTCGCAACATATGATTTTGAAAATAATTTAAATGTATATTGCAAAACAAATTTGGATAATTGAGATTTTAAATCATAATCCATACATATTTAGTATATCAAATATACTTAATAATCTTTTGCAATCCACCAAATATTGTCGGTGATAATATATTTATACTATTTATTTTTTTACTTTTTTTAATTTTTGTGATATACTATCTTTCGTTGTGAGAAAATATG
>CAZTHC010000073.1:0-4029 GCA_964613425.1 uncultured Lachnospiraceae bacterium | reverse complement strand
AAGCTTGAACTCTTTCCATAAAATTTTTTAAGAGTTTCTAGCTCAATTTTTATCAATGCGCTTTTTTCAAAATTAATATATTTTAACTTATATAATCAATTTTCAACAATTTTTATATATTATTAAAAATTGTTGAAAATTAGAGCAAAATAATATACAATAATAAAAAATATATTATATAAGGGGATTTTTTATGAACAAAAAATGGCAATACTATGAAACAGATGAACAGTTGGTTAATAAAATAGCGGAAGAATACAATATGGACATATTATTAGCAAAAATTTTAGTAAATAGAAGAATTGTTGAAAAAGAAGATATACGTATATTTTTAAATCCAACAAGAGAAAATTTTCATAATCCATTTTTGATGCCAGACATGGAAAAAGCTGTAGACAGAATACTAAAGGCGATAGAGAATAAAGAGAAGTTAATGATATATGGAGACTATGATGTTGATGGAATAACAAGCATAACAGTATTGAAAAAATTTCTTGAAGAACGAGGAATAGAAGTCGGATATTATATTCCAAATAGATTGGAAGAAGGATATGGTTTAAATAATAATGCAATAAAAGAAATTGTAGAAGAAAATTACAAATTAATGATAACAGTAGATTGCGGAATATCTGGAATAGAAGAAGTGAAATTTTGCAATTCATTAGGATTGGAAGTAATAATAACAGATCATCACGAACCATTGCAGGAATTGCCAAATGCAATTGCTATCGTAGATGCAAAAAGAGAAGATAGTAAATATCCTTTTAGAGGGCTTGCTGGAGTTGGCGTTGTATTTAAATTAATTCAAGCAATAGGCATCAAACTAAATTTAGATGAAAAAGAGTATTTGAAATTTTTAGACATTGTGTGTGTTGGCACAATATCAGATATAGTTCCATTAGTAAATGAAAATAGGGTAATTGCAAAATTAGGATTAAAATTAGTAGAAGTTACAAGAAACATTGGATTACGTTGCTTACTTAATGCTTCTCGGATATAAAACAGTAGATTCAAATACAATTTCATTTGGAATTGCTCCAAGAATTAATGCGTGTGGAAGAATGGGATTCCAAGAAGAGGCATTAAAATTATTCTTAACAAATAATATTGTAGAAGCTCAAAGTATTACTGCTTTATTAAATAAGTATAATTCTGAAAGACAAGAAACAGAAAAACTTATATTTGAACAAGCTTTGAAAAAAATTAATGAAGAAAAATTATACGAAAACAATAGTATTGTAGTTAGCGGAGATAATTGGCATCATGGGGTTATTGGAATTGTAGCATCTAAGTTAACAGAAAAGTTTTTTAAACCTACAATATTAGTATGCTTTGAAGGTGAAGAAGGAAAAGGTTCAGGAAGAAGTATACCCGGCTTTGACTTACATGAAGCTTTATGTTTGTCTAGTGAATACTTAGAAAAATACGGCGGACATGAAATGGCAGTTGGCTTAAGCTTAAAAAAATCAAATTATAATAATTTTAAAAATAAATTTGAAGATATAGCAAAAGAAAAAGAAATAAACGAATTAATACCAGTAATTCAAATAGATGCTCAATTAAATCTAAATAATATAAATGTACAAACAATTAAACAGTTAAAAATGTTAGAACCATTTGGAGAGGAAAATAAAACTCCAATATTCATATATAAAAATTTAAAAATTAATTCAATTAGAGCTTTGGGTGAAGGAAGACATTTAAAATTGACTTTGAAAGATGGAAACTATATAATAAACGCAATTGGATTTAATATGGGATATTTAGTTAATGACTATTTAATAGATGATAAAGTTAATATAGTAGGAATGCTAGAATTAAATTTATTTAATGGGCAAGAACTAATTCAGATTAATTTAAAAGATATAATGAAATCCATATAATACGAGGAGATAAATACTATGTCAGAAGTAAAAAATGCAACAATAGAAGATATTCTATTTGTAATGAAGAAAAGTAAAAAGAAAAATAATATAGCATTAATTCAAAAAGCATATAATTTTGCAAAAGAAAAACATGGAGAACAATGCAGAAAATCTGGTGAGCCATATATAGTTCATCCTGTTCAAGTTGCATATGAATTAGCAAAATTAGAATTAGATGATGCTACTATTTGTGCTGCATTATTACATGATGTTGTAGAAGATACAGAAATAACTAAAGAAGATATTATAAGTATTTTTGGCGAAGAAATTGCTGAAATGGTAGATGGAGTTACTAAATTAAGTAAAATACAATTTTCAACTGCACAAGAACAACAAGTAGAAGATTACAGAAAAATGTTCTTAGCAATGGGAAAAGATATAAGAGTTATTCTAATAAAACTTGCAGATAGATTACATAATATGAGAACATTAAAATATTTATCTGAAGATAGACAATATGCAAATGCAAAAGAAACAATGGATTTATATGCACCACTTGCTAACAGATTAGGTATATATTCTTTCAAATGGGAGTTAGAAGATTTAGCATTTAGATATTTATATCCAGAAGATTATTATGAATTAGTTGAAGGAATAAATAAAAAAAGAGATGAAAGACTTAATTTCATTGAGAAAATATTAGAACAAATAAGGACACAGTTGAAAAATACACGAATAGATGCTGAAACCACAGGGCGTGCTAAACACTTATATAGTATATATAGAAAAATGCAAAGAGATAATTGTTCATTAGAACAAATATATGATTTGTTTGCATTAAGAATAATAGTAAATTCTGTTAAGGATTGTTATGCAGCATTAGGTGTTGTACATGATTTATATAATCCAATGCCTGGTAGATTTAAAGACTATATAGCAGTTCCTAAACCTAATATGTACCAATCATTACATACTACGTTAATAGGGGAAAAAGGAACCCCATTTGAAGTTCAAATTCGTACATGGGACATGCATAGAATTGCAGAGTTTGGTATTGCAGCACATTGGGCATATAAAGAAGCTAATAAAATGAAAAAATCTAATGTAATAGTAGAAGAAGATAAATTGGCTTGGCTTAGAGAAACATTAGAATGGCAAAAAGAGATGCAAGACCCAGATGAATTTTTAAAAACATTAAAAACAGAATTATTTGAAGATGAAGTATATGTGTTCACCCCTAAAGGAGATATAAAAGTATTACCAAGAGGCGCAACACCGATAGATTTTGCTTATGGGATACATGCTCAAATAGGACATAAAATGACGGGTTGCAAGATAAATAGCAAAATGATGCCAATAGTTACAACATTAAATAATGGTGATATAGTAGAAATAATGACATCTGAAGGTTCAAAAGGTCCAAGTAGAGATTGGCTTAAATTTGTAAAAAGTTCAAGTGCAAGAAATAAAATACAACAATGGTTTAAGAAAACGCAAAGAGAAGAAAACATAGAAAAAGGTAAAGAGTTAATAGAAAAAGAAATAAAAAGAATAGGCTTTAGCCATTCAGATTTATTTAAAAATGAATGGGTACAAGCTGCACTAGATAGATATAAATATGCTAATATAGAGGAAATGTATGCAAGCGTTGGATTCGGAGCAATTTCTCCAGTTAAAATAATTGCAAGAATATTAGAAGAATATAGAAAAGAACATAATGAAGAAAACATAGAACAAAAAATTGAAGAATTGGCAAATAAAAAAAGTATTGCAAAACCTTCTAAAACAGGGATTGTGGTAAAAGGAATAGAGAACTGCTTAGTTAAATTATCTAAATGTTGTAATCCATTACCAGGTGATGAAATTATAGGTTATATTACAAAAGGAAGAGGAGTATCTGTGCATAGAGCAGACTGTGTTAATATAAATGATTTAATAGAAGAAGAAAACAGAATGATTGATGTAAGTTGGTATGATGATACAAAAGCAGTATATAATGTAGATATAGAAATTTTAGCAAATGATAGAAATGGACTTTTAGCAGATATAATAAAAGAAATTTCTACAACTAAAGCTAAATTAATAGCTGTTAGTTGCAAAGCAAACAAAGAAAGAATAGCAAGTACAGAATGATTTTTTTCAATTGTATTTTTTGATTTTAATA
>CAZTHC010000072.1:0-4236 GCA_964613425.1 uncultured Lachnospiraceae bacterium | reverse complement strand
ATATGTGCCGACGATACTTGCGAGTTTCCTTGCTGGTAAAATAGGTTGTCGCCAGATTTTTTTATTTTTATAAAAAGCTATAAATTAGAGTTATTATTAATAATTTTAGTTTATAGCTTTTTTATTGAGTAACATGTAGAAAATTGTATGGGTTAACTTCCACATCGCCACGCAGATAGTAACATACTGCAAATTGTAGGAGGTCGACGTACTCGACGACCCGCAAATGCAATTAAAAACAAAACTGTATAGGTGTATTGTATACGCCCGCAAATTTGTAAACAAAACACATTGCAAAACCAGTAATATTGTAATATAATTTGTGAATATAAATGAATTTTAGAATATTATTAAATATTAAATCATAGAATATATATAAATTAAAAAGGAGGAATAATTATGTCAAAAATAATGTGGAAACCTGGTACATTTGTGTATCCGATTCCAGCAGTGATGATTTCTTGTGGAAATATGGAAAAATCAAATATAATAACTGTTGCATGGACAGGTGTATTAAATACAAATCCAGCTATGGTGTATATATCTGTTAGACCAGAAAGATATTCATATAATTTAATTAAAGAAACAGGTGAATTTGCAATTAACTTAACTAATAGGGAATTAGCTTTTGCAACAGATTGGTGTGGAGTAAAGACAGGGTCAAAAGTAGATAAGTTTAAAGAAATGAATTTAACAAAAGAAGAAGCTAAATTAATATCATGTCCATTAATAAAGGAAAGTCCAGTTTCAATAGAATGTAAAGTAAAAGAAATTAGAGAATTAGGAAGTCACCATATGTTTGTAGCAGAAGTATTATCAATAGATGCAGATGAGAAATATATAGATGAAAAAGGTGCATTCGATATAAGTAAATGTGATTTAATAGCATATTCAAATGGAAATTATTATTCATTAGGTGAGAAAATAGGAAAATTTGGGTATTCAGTTGAGAAAAAGAAAAAAGATTAAAATTATCTACAAAAAAATCTAAAATTTATCTAGAAAATATTGACACTGAGGTAAAATTGTGGTAAAGTATATGAGCGTATGTTTTTAAAGTGCATACGCTCATAATCACATCGTAATAAAAAGCTTTAAAAAGTAAAATCGGAGGTGGCATAAATGGCTGCAAAAGGACCAAGAGAAGACATAACATTAGAATGTACAGAATGTAAAAGAAGAAATTATGGTACAAGCAAAAATAAAAGAAATAACACAGACAGATTAGAAATTGTTAAGTATTGTAAATTTTGTAAAACAAGAACAACACACAAAGAAACAAAATAGGCTATTTTAAGGAGGATATAAAATGGCTAATAAAGATACAAAAAAAACTAATAGACATTTTTTTAAAGATTTCAAAGCAGAACTAAAAAAAGTTATATGGCCAACACCAAAGCAAGTTGTAAATAATACTGTTGCAGTTATAGTAATAGTAGTTATAACAGCTGCTCTTGTATTTGTGTTAGATTTAGCTTTTGATTTATTAAACACATATGGTGTTGATAAATTAAAATTTGCAATAGATAATAAACAAGAAAATGTTGTAATTTCAAATAATGAAGTACAAAGCGATGTTAATGCAGTAGTAGATAATACAACGAATAGTGTAGAATAAGGAGGCTAAGATAATGTCTCAAGTGAATGAAAATTTAGAACCAAGATGGTATGTTGTACATACATATTCAGGTTATGAAAATAAGGTTAAAACAGACTTAGAGAAAACTATTAAAAATAGAGAATTAGAAGAATTTTTCTTTGATATTGTTGTTCCAATGGAAGAACAAATAGAAATTAAAGATGGAAAAAGAAAAACTAATTTGAAAAAAGTTTTTCCTGGTTATGTTTTAGTAAAGATGATTGTAACAGAAGAATCTTGGTATATTGTTAGAAATACAAGAGGAGTTACAGGATTTGTAGGTTCAGGTACTGACCCTATTCCATTAACAAGTGAAGAAATTAGAAATATGGGATTTGAAGATGCTATTATAAACATTGATTATGATATTAATGATTCAGTAAAAGTTTTAAATGGCCCATTAGATGGTTTCATTGGTGTTGTACAAGAAATTAATAAAGAAAAAGGTAAAGTTAAAGTTCTTGTTTCAATGTTTGGTAGGGAAACACCTGTAGAATTAGAATTTTCTCAAGTACAAAAAATGTAATTTGAGGAAACTAACTTAAGTTAGTTATTATAATTAATATAAAACATTTCATAAATTAAAGGGAGGTGCAAAAACAATGGCAGAAAAAGAAATTACAAATGTAATAAAATTACAAATAGAGGCTGGAAAAGCAACACCAGCACCACCAGTAGGTCCTGCTTTAGGATCAAGTGGTATAAATATTATGCAATTCGTTAAAGATTTTAATGATAGAACAGCTAGTCAAGCAGGAATGAAAATTCCAGTTGTTATTACAGTTTATAAAGATAAATCTTTTGAATTTATAACAAAAGTTCCACCTGTTGCAGTTTTAATAAAAAAAGCTATTAAAATTGAAAAAGGTTCAGGAAAACCAAATAAAGATAAAGTTGCTACAATAACTAAAGATCAAATTAGACAAATAGCTGAACAAAAAAAGGTAGATATGAATGCTGCTACAATAGAAACAGCTATGAGTATGGTTGCAGGAACTGCAAGATCTATGGGAGTTATAGTTGCTGAATAATAAAAATAATTAATTGGGAGAGTAATTTGCTCGCTAATACCAAAGGAGGATAATATGAAAAGAGGAAAAAGATATTCAGAAGCAGAAAAACTTGTTGATAAATCAAAAGTTTATGAAGCTAAAGAAGCATTAGAATTAGTAGAAAAAATGCCAAAAACAAAATTTGACGAAACAGTAGAATTACACGTAAGATTAGGTGTAGATTCAAAACATGCTGACCAACAAGTTAGAGGAACTGTAGTTCTTCCACATGGTACAGGTAAAACTTTAAGAGTTTTAGTATTTGCTAAAGGAGATAAAGCAAAAGAAGCAGAAGCTGCTGGAGCAGATTTTGTTGGAGCAGAAGAATTAGTTCCAAAAATAGAAAAAGAGAACTGGTTTGAATATGATGTTATAGTTGCAACACCTGATATGATGGGTGTTATAGGAAGATTAGGAAAAGTGTTAGGACCAAAAGGATTAATGCCAAACCCTAAATCTGGAACAGTAACTATGGACGTTACAAAAGCAGTATCAGAAATTAAATCTGGTAAAGTAGAATATAGATTAGATAAAACTAATATAATTCACTTAGGCTTTGGAAAAGTATCTTTTGGAGCACAAAAATTATTGGAAAACTATGAAACAATAATTGATGCTATAATAAAAGCAAAACCAGCTGCATCTAAAGGTCAATATATTAAAAGCGTTGCAGTTTCTACAACAATGGGACCTGGAATGTATATAAACCAAAAATAATTTAAAATAATTTATTAGCCAAAGACAGTAGGCAATTCAATAAGTCCTACCGAGGTGTTATTAAGAGAAATAAACTCTTCTTATGCCTCGTTTATGGCTAGGAAGAGTTTTTAATTTAATAATAAATTTGTTTTTCGGGAGGTGAAAAAATGGCAAGCGAGAAAATATTAAAACAAAAGCAAGCAGAAGTATCTGAATTAGCAGCTAAATTAAAAGAGGCTAAGTGTGTACTTTTAACAGAATACAGAGGAATTAATGTTGAAGATGTAACAGAATTAAGAACAAAATTAAGAGACGCTAATACTAAATATGTTGTTATTAAAAACAATATAACAAGAAGAGCGTTAGCTGAATGTAAAATCGAAGGATTAGATGAAATTTTAACTGGACCAACAGCTGTAATTTATTCTAACGAAGATTATTTAGCACCATCTAAAATAATATATAATTTCGTAAAAGATAATGATTTTTATAAAATCAAAGCAGGAATTATAGATGGTAAGGTTGTTTCAGCTGAAGAAGTAATAACTTTAGCAAAACTTCCATCAAGAGAAGAATTAATAGCAAAACTTGCTGGTGCTTTACTTGGAAATATTACAAAATTAGCAGTTGCAATTGATCAAGTTAAAGTTCAGAAAGAGAATGCTTAATTAAAATTAAAATTTATAATAGGGTTGTGAACTGATTACACAAAATAATTAAAATGGAGGAAATTTAAAATGAGTGAAAAAATAACAAAAATGTTAGAAGAAATTGATAGCTTAACAGTTGTTGAATTATCAGAATTAGTAAAAGGAATTGAAGAAAAATATGGAGTATCTGCAGCAG
>CAZTHC010000071.1:0-4284 GCA_964613425.1 uncultured Lachnospiraceae bacterium | reverse complement strand
CTCCCGTTTTTTACTTATATAATTTTCCTATTTAATATTACAATACATATCTTTAAATTAAGTATAATCCTCCACATAACATTGCAATTACTATTGTTGATAAAAGTATATATGGAGCGCTTTCACCAGTTTTAATAGATAATATAACTAGTGCCTCATCTATATCATCTTCACCCTCTTTTTTGTTATCTGGTGTTGAATCTATATCCTCTGCATCTTTTTCATTATCATCTGCACTAATTTCTGCAACATTTCTCTTTAATCCTAAGTTGTTTTCTCCATTTATCCATTTGAACACTACGTCTATTGTAGCACTTTCTCCTGGTTTCAATAATGTATCTTTTAATTGGTCTGTAACAATCTTTCCATCTTCTTTTAATTTCCATAATGGGTTATCTGCTGCAATGAATTCTAGTCCTTGTGGAATATAATCTGCTACTTCCGTTGCATATCCTGCAAGTTCACCTTCATTTGTAATTTTAATTTTATATGCAAATTTAACAACTGTTTTGTTTAGTTTCTTTTTATCGACTTCAACTTTTACAATTGGTTCAGGTACTTCTAAACCATTATATCCAGTTTCTGTAGTTGTTGTTTTTCCATCTACTGTTACAATTGCTTTACTTACCCATTTTAGTAAACTTAAATCAAAATATGTTACTCTTAAATATTCTTTATCTATATCATCTTCGTCTTCTTTATCATTATCAGGAGTTGAATCTATGTCATCATCACTATCTTTAGATATTTCAGCAGTATTTATTATTATTCTATCTGTTGGAAGATTTTTTTCTGTAACTTTAAATACTACTTTTACATCTTTATAATCTGGTAAATCCATTGTTGTTCTGTTAAATGCTTTTATAATATTATCTTTATTTAAATCTTCAGATAAATAATCTGTTCTTATTGTAACTGCCTCTTTAACATTTGTTGTTTCGTTTCCGTCCTTGTCAAACATTAACCATCTGTACTCAATATTTGTTGAATTATTTGGTAAAAACTCTAATCCCTCTGGAATATCATCTTTTACTTCGTTTGCATATCCAGAAATTTTACCTTCATTAAATATTCTTATTGTATATGTAACTATGTCACTATTTGCTACCAATATTGGATCTTTTGGATGATTATATGTTATTTTACCATCATCTTCTATTGAAACTTCTGGAATTCTTGTTGTAATATCATCTTCATTAATTTTTGTAATAAATTTTCTTAAAGCTAAATCAAAATATTGTAATTTTAAGTATTCTTTGTCTATATCATCTTCTCCTTCTTTATCGTTGTCAGGAGTTGAATCTCTATCATCAACAGGTTTTCCCTCTTTATCAGAATCATCTTTTATTTCAGCAATATTAATTAAAATTCTATCTGATGTGTTTGGTTCTGTAACTTTGAATGCTATTTTTAAATCTTTATAATCTAAAGTATCTGTTTCCGGATTATATGCTTTTAATAAATTTTCTTCATCTTGTTCTTTTGATAAATAATCCGTTACTACAGATTTTCCATCTGTTGATAATTTCCATCTGTATTCTTCATTTATATTGTTTCCTATAATGAATTGTAATCCTTCTGGGATATTATCTTTTACTTCTTGCGCAAACCCATCTAGTTCACCTTCATTAAATATTCTTATTGTATATATAACTATATCATTTGTTTTAACAAGTAATGGATCTTTTGGATGTGTATATTTTGCTGTTGTTGCTGTTCCATCTTTTAATTTGGCTGTATCTACAACAGGAACCCTACTTATTACGGGTGCCTCATCATTTATTTTTGTAATAAATTTTCTCAAAGATAAATCAAAAGCTTTATCCTTTGGAGGTAATATTAATTTTTCAAAATCATCATCATCCTGTTGACCTTTATAGAAATATGTTGCATCTGCTAAATCAGATTTATTCTTAGAATTTCCTTTATATGATGGTAAATTATTATCTGTAACATTTGGACTAGTTGCTGGTGAAGAATCTCTATCTTTTGGATTGTTTGAAGAATCTTCACTTATCCAAGCAATATTTGTTAAAACTTTTTCTACATCACCTTTTTCAGCTGTAACTTCACATGTTAATTGAATTGTTGTTGAAGCTAATTTTCCTGTAGAATATGCCTTTAGGTTTTCTCTTTGATTTCTTTCTTTTATTGTTACAATATTTGTTGTTTCGTCATAAGTATATGTATAACCTTCTGTTAATCCTTGTTTAAATTTTAAACCTGTTGGTAATTGATCTTTTACTTCTATTGCTCTTCCGTCAAGTTCACCTTCGTTATATATTGTTATATCATATGTAACAACACTTCCTGTATTAACCATTACAGGGTCTTTTTTGTGAGCATATGTAGCTGTTGTTATTAATTTGTTTTCTGCATCTAAAGTATTTAATTTAGTTGTTATAACAGTTGGAACTCTTAATTTTTCTGGTGCTACATCATTAATTTTTGTAATATATTTTCTTAATGCTAAGTCAAATTTCTTTTCTATTACAATTTCAATATCTGCTTCATCTTCAACTATTTCTTTTTTTACATTTAATACTGGTTGTTCTAAGCTATCTGTATTTGTCCAAACTTCAGCTTTTGTATTAAATCCGCCATCTACTTTAATATTAATTTTTATTTTATCTAAACTTAATCCTAATGTTTTTGGAATTTCTATATAGAAATCACCTTTTCCAATAACATCTGTAACTCTAGAATTATTTTTGTCTACTAAGTAATATGTTAAATCATCTTTTCCATCAGTTACCTTCATAGTTAACTTTGTCTCGTTTGTCCCTGTTTTTGCTATTGAAATAGGACCAATTTTGTAACTAGAAGTTGTTTCATCTAATTTTGCATTTGATTTATTTATTGTTATTGTTGTATCTTCTTTTGAAACATATGCAGAGTTCTTATCTGCTTCTGCTGTTAAATATGTATATAAGTCTGATATATGATCATCTCTTGTTGTTCTTTCACTATTTTCATGTAAATATATATCATCTATGCTATTAAATTTTGTACTATCTATTATATCTCCTGGTTCTTCAGTACTAACTCTAAGAGATTCACTCAAGGAATTTGTTTCAGTATATTTCCATATTGCTTTTTGTTGCATAACTTCTATATCATCTTCAGATAGGTTTACTTGTGAAATTTCAAATGGAGGTATTAATGCTGTATTAGCTAACTCTGCTGCAAAAACTCTTTCTAGAAGTTTATTTTTCATTGTTGCTCTTTCTTGTTCGTTTTCACATTGTGGTAAATACATATTATCTATAATCCAAAGTATTTTATTATAATTTGCATCTGAAATATTATTTAACAAGCTTTTAATTGCAGCTCTATCAGTTGCATCCTTCATATTATATGCAAGATTATATGTTGCTTCTTTTGTTGTTGAATTAAATCCAGTACCAACACCTTCTTGTAAACAATAGAATGCATCTTCAATTTTTTTATCTGCATCATCACCTTTTCTAAAAATCTGCCAAGCCACTGCGTCATCGCCAGTTGCTTCTCCAAATTTGTATACTAAAGGTCCTTTAAATACTTCGTCTGTATACTCTACTTTTGCAGTTCCATAGTAATCATCTGTTATTCTACGTAATCCTCTTATTTTTAATGTTTCAGATATTGTAGTTCCAGCTGCATTTACTTTGTTTGTACTCGCAAAAATAATTATACTTGCTAAAATTAAAGCAATAATTAAAAATACTTTTTTGAATTTCATATGTTTTACCTTCTCCATTCTCGGGCAATTTTCACTAACCCTTTTTACTTAATATATATTTTACTTTTTTTCTTAAATAAGTCAATAGCAATATTTACATGTTTTTTTATATGTTTTTTATTGTAAATTTATTCCTATACGGAAGCTTATATAAGAAAACTTGCAATTCTTAAATTGCCATATATTACAATTATATTACATTTTGTGATTATTTTCAAGGTATTATGTTAAATATAGACCATTTCTCTATATTTCCGTAGGAATTTTGCAAAAAATAACTTTCAAAGGGCGTATGCAATACGCCCCTACAAAATTTATATAAATATTAAATTTACATTAAATTCTTTTGAAATTTTAAAAAACTCAAAACATTGATATAACAACATTTTGAGTTTATATTGGAGGCGCCACCCGGATTTGAACCGGGGATCAGAGTTTTGCAGACTCGTGCCTTACCACTTGGCTATGGCGCCATAAAAAAATTGGAGCGGGAAACGAGGCTCAAACTCGCGACCTCTGCCTTGGCAAGGCAGCGCTCTATCAACTGAGCTATTCCCGCATTT
>CAZTHC010000070.1:0-4315 GCA_964613425.1 uncultured Lachnospiraceae bacterium | reverse complement strand
TATTTAATTATATTATACTATTCATTTTGATTTTATTTAACTCTTATGATATAATAATAAATATTATTTTATTTAAGGAGGCTCTTCTATGCAAAATTACTACGAAGAAATAGCATTGGCATACCTTGCAAATTCTTCTGTCACCTTTAAAGATGTTGCCATTGTTTATGGAACGACAGAAATAAAGATACGGCAGACAATAAAGTATGGAATTACTCATTCGCGAATTTCAGTTAAACTTTCTGAAGGTATATACAAAAAAGCTCTTTCTCAAGCGCAACGTTATTCCGGAACACTTTGCACTAAGATAAAAAAATACTATGAAAAGCTTTTCGAAATGCGTCAAATTCTTGAAGAGTTAGAAGAAGTTAATTCAAAAATTAATAATTTTGAAGTGAATGTTATTCCGCCATTTGATGAGTTTGAAAATTTATTTGATTTGGAGGCCCGTAGAAAAGATCTCGAGAAAAAATTAAAAGGACTTAAATAAGTCCTTTTTTATTATATACAGTTTTTATCTAATAAAACATATTGCTAATACTACAATTCCTAAAATAATTCTATATATTGCAAATATTTTAAAGCTTCCTTTTTTCAAATATTCTAATAAAAATTTAATTACAAATAATCCTACTACGAAGCTTGTTATTACTCCAATTAAGAAAGGTAAATCAAATACAAAATCTTTTAATTTATATATTGTTGCTGCAAAAACTATTGGTGTTGATAACATAAATGAGTATCTTGCTACTGCTTCTCTTTTTACTCCTAATGCTCTCCCCATTGTCATTGTTACACCTGAGCGTGAAACTCCTGGTATAAATGCCATACATTGTGATAATCCAATAAGAAATGTTTGTTTGAAACTCATTTCTTTATAATCTGTTTTATTTTTTCCTATTTTATCTACAACATATAATAAAATTCCCATTACTATTAATGCAATTCCAATAACTACAGAATTTGTTAATAAATCTTCTGCAAAATGGTCTAATACAAAACCAATTGCTCCTCCTGGAATTGTTGCTATAACTATGTACCAAAACATTTTTCCTTCTGGAGTTTTTTCTCCTTTTATACTTTTAAATCCGCCTTTAATTAAGTTTATCCAATCTTTGAAAAAGAATAATCCTATTGCTAATAAAGTTCCAAAATGTAAAGCTACATCAAAAGCTTCTGGTATATTCCAATTTAATACCCATGGTATTAAAAATAAGTGTGCTGAACTAGATACTGGTAATAATTCCGTTAATCCTTGCACGATTCCTAATATTATTGCATATGTTATTGACATTTTTTCTCTCCTCTTTCTACATCTCTTTTAATATGTTATAAATTGTCTCTTTAATAAATTCTGCAGATGTTAATGGTGCTACTTTCCCTGGTAAAGAAAGTGCCCATACTGTTTTTATTCCTCTTGCCTTTGCAGCATTTTTATCTACTCCGCCCGGATTAGATGCTAAATCTATTATTAAACAATCTTTACTTACTTTTTCTAATTTTTTATCATCTAGTATTAAACATGGTATTGTGTTAATAATTATATCAAACTTATTTAAACTGTCTTCTAATTCGCTTATATGTACCGAATTATATCCATAAGCTTTTATCCAAGCAATATCTGAATTTCTTCTTGCTTCACAATATACATTTGAACCTATTCCAGATAACATTTTTGATAAAATTTTACCAATTCTACCAAAACCTAATATCAATACATTTGCTCCATGTAAAGTAGCAAGTGTCTCCTCCATAGCAATTTGTATTGCACCTTCTGCAGTTGATATTGTATTTAATACCGCAAGTTCTTCCCTTTGCATTAAATCTATAATTTCAATAGATTTATCTTCTGTAAGTTTATATATATCATCATAAATTCCACCAGCAATAAACTTTCTATTATCTAATACAGAAAATAGTCTTTCCAATGAAATAGCTTCATCACTAAATGGTGTATTTATTTCTCTTCTATTACTAGATAATGGAATTGGCCCTACTACTATATCTGACTTTTCGACTGTTTCCTCTAACGTAGAACACATAAAAACGTTTTCGCATTTTGCTAAGCTGTCTGCTTTTTCTATTGCGAATGTATATACTTCAAAATTGTCCTTTGCAAGCATTTCAATTAATTTAACAATTCGAAGGTCTCCGTCCTATTACACTTATTTTCTTTTCCAAAAAAAATCACATTCCTTTCTTTATACAATCAATTTATTTAAACATTATTCATCTCTTTCTTCTTTATGAATACTTTTTTCATTATCTTCAGGTATTTGTACTTTATTAATATTTTCTGTTATTTCAAATGTATTTTCTAAATGTTCCTCTACTTTTTCTTCTTTTACACTAATTGATTTTTTTTGTAATGTACTTTCAGTTGGTACTAATATATATTGTTTTATTGCTAAAAACATCGGTTCATCTTCAATTATTTTAGTATATTCTGAATTTAATTCTATAGCTTTATTTATAAAATTGATAGCTTTTTCTCTCTGATTTTTTATTAGATATATTTTTGCTAATTGAAAATAAGACTTTGCTTCTGTCTCTTCTCCATATAAACTCTTAGTAAAATATTCCTCTGCACCTTCTAAATCTTTATATAGCAAAGATATTTGTGCAATATTATAATAAGCATTATATAATTTATGATTTATTTGTGCAGATTTTTCGTAATACTGTTTTGCCATATTAAAATCATTTAACATTGTATATACAATTCCTAGATTGTAATAGATTTCATATTTGTTTGGATGATATTTTAATGCCTCCATATAAATATTTAAAACTTCTTTGTAATTTTGCTTTTCACATAATAAATCTCCAAGTAGTTCTGTAGCTTCATAAAAGTCTGGTTTCTTAGACAATAAATTTCTTAACATTGTTTCAGATTCCTCTTTTTTACCCATTTGATTTAATAACTCAGAAATTTTAAAATATGAAATATAATCGCTTTTTTTAATTTCAACTAATTTAACATATTCGTCTATTGATTTTCTAGTCGCGCCAACATTTTCGTATAATTTCGCCAATAAGCTATGTCCTACATAGCTTTTATCATATTTACTTACTAGTTTAATTAGCTGTTTCTTTGCTTTTTCAGGATCATTTTGAATTGAGTAGAATTTATATTTAAGTAAACAAATTAATTCATAATAATTCATATATTTACTTTCTAAATATATAATAAATATTGGTATTATTATACTAAAAATATACACTAAGATTCTTACTATAATATTATCAAATACTCCAAATATTATTTGAATAAAGTTTATTGCAATTCCTAATGCTTGTACAAATAATACACTCAAGTAACTAGTATCATTTTTTTTAATTAATTTTACCATGAAAATATATGTAAATAATACAAATGCAACTAAACTAAATAATATTTTTTCTACCAACCTAAAATTCCTCCTAAATACTAATTTTTATTTGTGAACTTATTGTTGTAATTTTCTATACATGTTTGTATTACTTTTTCGGCTTCTTCTCTTCCTAATATTTCTTCTACCATTGTTTGTTTTTCTTCAAGTTGTTTATACACTTCAAAGAAATGCATAATTTCAGCTGAGATATGATTAGGCAACTCTGTTATATCATTATAGCAATTTAAAAATGGATCTTTTTTTGCAACTGCAATAATTTTTTCATCGTGTTCATTTCCATCCACCATTTTTATAACTCCTATTGGATAACATTCAACCAATGTTAGTGATATAACTTTTTCTTGGCACAATACCAATACATCTAGTGGGTCGTTGTCATCTGCATAAGTTCTTGGTATAAATCCATAATTTGCTGGATAATGTGTTGCAGTGTATAAAACTCTATCTAATTTTAACATTCCTGTTTCTTTATCTAATTCATATTTATTTTTTCCACCTTTTGATATTTCAATAACGGCTATAAAATCATCTTTAGTTATTCTTTTTTCATTTATGTCATGCCATATGTTCATTTAACGTTTTTCCCCCTTAATTTGTTATCTTATATATTTTAAGACATTTTTCAAAAAAAGTCTATACTTAGTATAAAATTATATAATAAATGTAATATTTTTGGAAAAAATATTGACAAATCACCCTAAAATAGTTTAAAATATTAATTGCGTTTGATATTTTATGGTGGATGTAGCTCAGTTGGTTAGAGCGCTAGTTTGTGGCACTAGAGGCCGTGGGTTCGAGTCCCATCTTCCACCCCATAAATTACTTAACCAACATTTATATTTATTTACCAATTATTATATTGGGGTGTAGCCAAGTGGTAAGGCACTAGACTTTGACTCTAGCATTCCGGCGGTTCGAAT
>CAZTHC010000069.1:0-4424 GCA_964613425.1 uncultured Lachnospiraceae bacterium | reverse complement strand
CATAGTAGCACACATTATCATTAAAGATGCTATTGTTGATTTTTTATTTTTAAATACATTTCTAAATCCTTCTACAAATAAATATCCAATAGTACTATACTTCACTGTTATATCCACCTCTTTTATCATCTCTTATTATATCGCCATTACTTATATGAATAACTCTTTTTTTCATTTTATCTACAATATCTTTTGCGTGGGTTGCAACAACAACAGTAGTTCCTCTCATGTTTATTTCATTTAATAAATTCATAATTTCCCATGCTGTTTCTGGATCTAAGTTTCCTGTAGGCTCGTCTGCTATTATCATAGATGGGTTATTAACTAATGCTCTAGCAAGAGCAACCCTTTGTTGTTCTCCACCTGATAATTCATCTGGATACACTTTTGCTTTTCCACTTAAACCTACTAAAGACAACATTATTGGAACTTGACGTCTTATATGTTTTGGCGTTGCTTTAACAATATGCATAGCAAATGCAATATTATCATAAACTGTTTTATCTGGTAATAATCTGAAATCTTGGAACACAACTCCCATACTTCTACGTAAATATGGAACCCTACTAGGTTTTAAAAAAGTAGTATCTTTTCCATTAATAATTATATTTCCTTTTGTTGGATTTTCTTCTTTTAATATTAATTTTATAAGTGTAGACTTTCCTGAACCACTTGTCCCTACAAGGAAAGCAAATTCTCCTTTTTCTATTACAAAGTTTGCGTTATGAACCGCTTCAGTTCCTGTGCTATATGTTTTACTAACGTTTTTAAATTCTATCATTATTTGTCTCCTAAAAAAAATATTATTACAACTACATCATAACAATAAACTTTTTCAATTGCAATACTACAAAAACAAAAAAACGATATTTTTTTTAGGTTTAACCTATTTTTTTATCGTTTTTCTCTGTTTTTCTTTTCTTTTAAAATTTTTCTATTATATTTTTACAGTCAATTCCAAAATATTCTAATAATTCTTCTGCCTTTCCAGACTTTCCAAATGTATCTTGAATTCCTAATCTTTCTACCTTTGAAGGATAGTTTTCTGATAAAACTTCGCAAACAGCACTTCCCAATCCTCCGATTATACTATGGTCTTCTATTGTTATAATTCTTTTTGTTTCTTTTGCACTTTTTATTATTATATCTTTATCTATTGGTTTTATTGTATGTATATCTATAACTCTTACATTTATATCTTTCTGTGCTAATATTTCTTGGGCTTTTAACGCTTCTGCAACTGTTACTCCTGTTGCAATAATTGTAGCATCTGTTCCATCTCCAAATTGAATTCCTTTACCAATTTCAAAATTAGTATCTTCGTTATATATTATTGGAGTATTTAATCTAGATAATCTTAAGTAAACTGGTCCATTAATCTTAGAAATTTCTTTTACTGCCCATTTTGCTTGAATATCATCTGAAACACTCATAACAGTCATATTAGGTAATGTTCTCATTAAGCTTATATCTTCTAGCATTTGATGTGTTGCGCCATCTTCTCCAACTGTTATTCCTGCATGTGTTGCACATATTTTTACATTTAATTTGGGATAACAAATACTATTTCTTATTTGGTCATATGCCCTACCTGCTGCAAATACTGCAAAAGTACTTACAAATGGTATTTTTCCATATGTAGCAATTCCTGCTGCTGTAGCTAACATATCTTGTTCTGAAATTCCCATATTTATAAATCTATTTGGGAAATTCTTAGCAAACAAACAAGTTTTAGTTGCTGTAGATAAATCTGCGTCCAATACTACTATTTTTTCATTTTCTTTACCTAATTCTGCTAAGGCTTCACCATAACTTTGCCTTGTAGCAACTTTTTTATTAATATCCATATTAAAATCTTCCCTTCTAATATTATTTTAATTCTTCTATTGCCTTCACATATTGTTCTTCATTTGGTGCTTTGCCATGCCAGCTTGCATCCCCCTCCATAAAAGAAACTCCTTTTCCTTTTACAGTTTTCGCAATTATTGCTGTTGGTTTCTCTTTTGTTTGTCTAGCAGTTTCAAATGCATCTAATATTTGATTCATATCATTTCCCTCTATTTCTATAGTTTCAAAACCAAAGCTTTTAAATTTCATTGCTATTGGATTTGGATTCATAACATTCTCTATTTTTCCATCAATTTGTAAACCATTGTTATCTACAATTACACATAAGTTGTCTAATTTATATTGCGCTGAAGTCATTGCCGCTTCCCAAATTTGACCTTCTTCTATTTCTCCATCTCCTAAAATACAGTATACACGAATTCCTGCTTTATCCATTTTAGATGATAATGCAATTCCGTTTGCTACTGAAAGTCCCTGTCCTAGTGAACCTGTTGTCATATCAACACCAGGAACTTTATTCATATCTGGGTGTCCCTGTAAATTACTATCTATTTTTCTAAAAGTTTTTAAATCTTCTTTATTAAAAAAACCTCTTTCTGCTAATGTACTATATAATGCTGGTGATGCATGTCCTTTAGACAATATGCATCTATCTCTTGAATCTGCTTTTGGATTTTTCTCATCTATATGCATTTGGTTAAAATACAATACAGTTAAAATATCAACACAAGATAGAGAACCTCCTGGATGTCCAGACTGAGCTGAATATACACATTCTATTACTCCTCTTCTAATGTTTTTTGCAATATTTTCTAATTCATTTATTTCTGTAATTTTCAAAAATATCACTCTCCTTCGATTTATTTATATCACATTTTATTTTATATTTCTATAAAAAAAGATAAAACTATAAAATTTTAGTTTTATCTTTAATAATCAATTTCTATTATCCTTCTCTGCATCTATTGCAATAACAATCATTAACGCATATAATGCATCTTTTTCATTTTTAATATCTAATATATACGTATCTACTAAATTAAATATCTGCTTAGAAAGATCCATAACTACCTCTTGGTTAGAATTAAGAATTTTGTAATCTAAACTTAAAATATCCCCTTCAACAGACCATCCATTAAAGTCTAAATCAAATTTTGGATGAAACATTGTAAATTTCTTTTGTATTCTTCCTATATAATTTCCATTTTCATAAATTTGGTATTCAGGTAATAAAGTTACTAATTTTTGTTTAATTGCGCCTACCTCATTGCCGTTCTTATCATAAATAATAAACTTATGGCCTAATGAAAGTTTTCCTTCAACCTTAAAATAAATATTATCATCTTCATCATAAATATTATAACTGTCAAACCAAGAAAAAATCTTTTGTTTAAATAATAATTTCATAATTTAATTTCTCCCATCTCAATTATAAAAACATTCTATCATAAGTAATTAATACATAACAAGTATTTTGCTAATCTTCATATATATCTCGAATTATATCATAATTATCGCTATCATTGAAATGCCACCATTCAGATGGGAAAGCTATAAATCCGTGTTTTTGCATAGTTGTTTCTAATAAAATAGCATTTTTCTTAACATCATTTGCTAAATTGTCATAATAATTTCTATAACTTTCTATTCCAAAATGATCAAATTCTGTTGGCATTGCAACTTCTTCATCATTAAGATTACACAGTGTAACATCCACTGCATTACCTTTGCAATGATTGCAATTATCTTTTTCAGGGTTAGCTACAAAATTTTCATCTGGACAAACTTTCCACATTTTTCTTTGATATTCTATTGGTCTAAAAGCATCCCAAACTTTTAGCTTATATCCATTTTTATTTAATTCTTCATTTGCCGCTAAAAGTTTCTTAGCAGTACTTTCTCTTAAAAAGCAAATTGGTTCACTATATAAAACTTCATTTGTAAAGTTCTCTGCAGTTGCATATTTAATATCAATAACCAAATTATCACTTTCTTTTAGTTCAACTAAACTATACTTTTCTAAAAATTCACTTTTTTTCAATTTCATTCCCTCTTTACTATATATACTTTTATTTAAATATTATATATGATTCATTATTAAATTCCAATAGAAATTATAATTATTTTTTTTACTTTATTTTGTCAAATGTGACAAAGATTCAGATTAGTTCAAAATTGTTTTCTGTTTTCATTAAAAGATACCTGCTTATATACAATATAAACAGGTATCTTTTAATTTTTAGAAATCATCGTATTTATCGGATTCTTCCCTATAATAATTTGTCCAATACTCGACTACTTCTAATTCCTTTTTTAGCTCTTTAATTTTCTCTTCTAAGTTCAAAAGCTTATCCTCAATTTCTTCTGCTTTTTCTTTTAACTGTTCTACATTCATATAATGCCCTCCTCAAATGTAATAATGTAATTCTAAAAGTAGAGAAATCTCCACTAATTAGTGAATAAGGAATTTTAATTGCTTAATACAATATATTTTATCACTAATTAACATAAATTGCAATATTTGCTATTGTTTTTGTATTTTTTTGGAGCGAATCTAGTACAGGTTACGAACTATA
>CAZTHC010000068.1:0-4559 GCA_964613425.1 uncultured Lachnospiraceae bacterium | reverse complement strand
CATCAGGTAAAAGACAAACATTTTGTTTTTCTTTTAATATATCTTGTTCTGAAATTTTTAATTCTTTTTGCGAATTGCCACAATTAGAAAATCCATTATTATTTATTCCGTAATCGTTTATTCTACAATTAGGGCAATAAAACTTTATTAAATTTTTATTTATATGAAATAATGTATATTTATTAAAATTATTGTCTGTCAATTGTAATAAGTTTGTGCTATATGTTCCTAACACTTTTTCCTTTGAATCTAACTCAATCATCTGTAAAGAAACATTTTCAACATCTGCTTTAAGGTTAAGAGTAATTTTATCTTTTATGTTTGATTTACTTATTTTTATATATCTTGTTTGGTTTTTTTTAATATCTATGCTTGACGAATTGGCTATAATAAATTGATTCTTTGACGGAATAATTTTTGATTGAGCGTCATCAATTATTATATAAACAATAGATGTGTTAGTGTCAAGATTTAAACCCACTTCTACAATTTTGTCTTTAGTCACTTCTTCGGAAGAATTTTTTATAACAAATGTCTGTGCTTGATTAAAAGAATATATGCGTTTTTTAGAATTTGAAGTCTCTGAAATAGAATAGTATTTAAAATTAAACAACTTATAATTTACTGCTTCAAAAAGCAAACCCTGATTTATTAAATTTACGTTAATAAATTCTGTGGATTCTTGATTTGAGGTCTCTTCTTGTTCTGTTGTATTTGTTAAAATAACTTTGGGCAATTGTTCTAATTCCCCGTCTGTTCCGGTTTTATCTTCTGGAAAGATAGTTAACGCATCTTCTGTATTTTCCGCATTAAAGATATAATCAAAAGAATATGTCGTTGATTCTAGATTTTCTTCTTCAAACATATATTCTTTTTTTAGATATTTTCCAAAAATCGTACTTGTGTATTTCTTTGAATCTTTTGAAATATTTTCTTTATCAACTACAGAAGATTTAAAGTCTCTTATAAATAGGTTTCTTCCAACATCATATCTTGCTAAAAATATTGATATATTTTTCGTTTCTGAGCTTATCTGATTTAAAGAATTAAAGCCTATAGCGTTTTCTTCACACTCCAAACAATTTAAATTAATGGTTAAACTTCTATCATCTGTTGCTTTTACAATCCTTAACCCATAAGAGTCTGAAAATCTTTTATCTAATTTAAAATCAGCAAGAAATTGACTTCTATTATTTGCGACAGTCTTTATTAATGTAAAATCATACATGAACTTTGTGGCTTCTGATTTTAGAATTACGGTAGAAGCGCCTGCATTATTAATTACATAGAAAACAACTAGATCTGTGTTTTTAAATTCCAAACTATAATCTTCATAGTCTATAGTCAGGTTATTATTATTAGAAATATAGGCATCATTAATTATTAGTCCATTCTCTAAAGCCCAAAAATTTGGAAGTATTAATGATAGAATAGAAAATAACAACAATAACTTGAATTTTGAATTCATAATTTCTTATTTTTAACTTTATTTAATTACATAATATATATTAGGGAAATATATATAAATATTAGTTAAAAAACCAGAAAATCTCTTATTATTTCTATAAGTTTCACCTAGTTTCACCAAAAGTATTTAAATACTGAAAAACAAGAGTTACTTATAATGTGCTATTTACTTAGCCACATTTTAATCCCCTATTCCAAAAAACGCGAGGTGAAATAGAAATGAAGAAATTACATTGTCCAGCAAAAAAACTAAGACAATATATATTTGCTGTTTTTGTTTACCTTGCTATTCTTGGTACATTGGTATTTACATTATTTAAAATAAGATTTGTTAAATAAATTGGAGGAAAAACATGACAATAAAAAAAACAATGAATTATGCGGTCGCTATATTTGCAATAACTATTTTTATAATTGCAACAGCACCAAAATTATTTGCAGAATATTATTCAATATATGAAGGGCAAACACAAGAAATAAAATTAAAAGGCTTAAATCAATCAGTTACAATTACTGGATTATACAAAGAATTAATTGATTTAAATACTGGGGAAGTATTAATTCATAGCCCAATATCTGATAATTCCGAAAATCCAATATATCTTAATCCAAATAATCAATATAGGATAAACACATATTTTACTGCTTCAAAAGAAATATCTAAGTTCTCAGATATAGGTTCTTCTTTAGTAGTAAATGCAATAAATTCTCAAAACACACTAATGCCTTTAGGTGCATATTATTCTCACAATGAAAGAATTAATGACATTCTTAAATTATCTATTATTGAATCTGAAACCGGACAAGAAAAATATAAATATACTCATTCTTACATAATTGATTCTGATGTTTTTAAAGAAATAGAAAAAACCACCGAAACATATAATGAAAAACCAAAAAACTATACCTTAACTATAGGAGAATGGGCAAAAATAAATTCCAGAAATATACAGACCAAATTCTATAAGGTTGGAGATTCATTTGACGTTGACGGATATACCTTGACTATTAAAGAAATTAAAGAAAACACCACGCTTCCTGGATTAAAACACGAAGTAACTATTAGTATAATTGGTAATGGTTTAAATGCAATTGAAACCCATGACGGGGGAGAAAATATCTTTGAAAATTATTTAAATGCGCGCGTAAAAGTGAATACAGTTTATAGTTCAAAAATAACAATAGATACAGAAACTCATTCAGAAACAGACAATTCTGATTATGTAAGTTTTAGTAATTTTGCGGATATTGCAGTTAAAATTACAACTGCACAATCACCTCAAAACAACTCTATATTATCTTATAAACTAGATATCCCTTGCGCTATCGACAGAACAAAGATAATATTGCCAGCAGAACTCAATCCAGATTATAGTGGACAATATAAAACTCTTTGTAATTCTAATGCCTACTTTAATTCAGAAACTGGAGTTTACCATTTAAAGAAAAATGAAGGGTACTATATAGATCTAACAATATTGCCTACAAAAACAAATAAAAAAATTAATTTAGAAGAAATTAAAAGCGCAACTTTAAATTTCTATAATGAAAATAATGAAAACGCGTGCTTTACTAGAATATTATACAAAAATTCAACAGAGGAAAATTCATTTAATGGTAAAATAAGCTATGTAAATGAAATTGATTCAAAAGAATTTGCCAGAGAAAATATGTATGGATTTGTAAATGCTTGTGGGATAAATGATCCTCTTAAATTTGATGTTACAATTGAATCAAATACTGGAGAAAAGATTTCTGGCATAAATGCTGGAGAAATAAAATATATAGTCGTTGACTCAGATAACTCTAATATAATTGCAGAAACAGCAAGAGTTGCTAATGTTCCAATGACTAGTGCTATTGCCCAAAGAAGCATAAAAACAGAAGCAACATCTGCTACAGAAACAACAACAAGAACCGTTCCAACAACTTCACAAAAGCCAGTAACTTCAGAAAAGGATTTTTATATGACTACAGAGAAATCCGTACAAAAAATAATCCCTGTAGCTCAAATGCTTGAAGAAAATAAAATCAAAGCAGAAAGAATAGTTGGAGACATAAACCTAGAAACAGAATCAGAAGTTCCAATTTATGTCTTTGAAGTAAAGGAACAGAAAAAACTATTTGGGATTATCCCTATTGGCGAAAAAATAGTTGAGAAAAGAATTTCTGCAACTAGAGAAATTAATGATTAATTTCTCTTCTTTTTCTTTATTTTTTAAAAAAAGTAACTTTAAATATATGATTGCAATATAATATTATTGAATAATTATGATTTTAAAAAAAATACTGCCAATCTTTATTTTTTTAATAATACTTAATTATAATTTTGCACAAACAGTAGACTATCAGCAAACAGAAATATCCCATTCTGAATTTGATACTTATAAAATAAAAGACAATCTAATTGTTTCAGACATAAATCAAAGCCAACTGGTTTTTGAAATAGTTCCGTGTTATGATCTTATTGTTAAAATTAACAATCAAAATATAGATTCTATCTCATATAACCTAAACGCACTAACCATTAACCTTAACGAAAACTTAAAAAATTTAGAAAAACTAAATATAGAAATTATCTATTTAACAGACTATTATACCAATAAACAAAATGGCATATGGACAATAAACTATGATTCTAGATATAAAGGGAGAATAGATGAACTTAAAATAATACTGCCAAAAAATGCAAAAATCATAAATACGCCCAGCGGCGCCTCTGCACAAGTATTAAATAACCAAATTAATCTCTCATTTAAAGATATTGCCGAAATTTATATTAATTATGAAATGCCAGAATATTCTTCAGGACCTAACTACTACATTATAATTTTAGTATCAATTATTGGAATTATCTCAATATATTTTGCATATACGAAAAAACCAAAAGTAAAAAATAAAACCAAAAACAAAAGCGAAGATTTACTTTTAGGATTAAATGAAAACGAGCAAAAGATAATAAAAGTAATAATGGAAAACGAAGGACAAACCCAGAAAGTAATTACTGCTAAATGCTTTTTACCTAAAGGCACAGTTTCCAGAAATATTAAAAAACTTTCGGACAAGGGATATATTGAAATCAAGAAGTATGG
>CAZTHC010000067.1:3319-4623 GCA_964613425.1 uncultured Lachnospiraceae bacterium | reverse complement strand
TATTGTCCCCAAATATTACGTTCATACTTACACCTGCTAATATTAGTAATACAATTATTGTTATTACTAATGCAATAAGGGTTACCCCTTGGTTTTGTTTTTTTATACGCTTTCTCCTTTGTATTTTTTATTTGCGGGCGTATACAATACGCCCCTACATTTTGCAATGAATTTATATCTTTATCTGTGGGTCGTCGTGGGCGACGCCCCCTACAATTTGCAATGAATTTATATCTACATTTTAAATGATAACTTTCTTTTTTACAATACATTTTCAAAATTTTTGCTATAATGACATATTTATTCCTCTCGCTACTACTGAGCTCATATTTTCTATTAATTCATCTATTTCTTTTGGTGTTACTATCATGTTGTATTCGTTTGGTAATAATGCTTCTTTTATTTCTTCATAATTATCTTCTTCTTTTAATTTATTTAATACTCCATTTGACTTACCTTTTTCTTGTAAGTTTTCTATAAATAAATTTATACAATCATTTGTTATTGAAGCAAGATCTACCACCATTGGTACTCCTATTGCTATTACTGGTATTCCTAATGTTTCTTTACTTATTTCTGCTCGTTTGTTTCCGTACTCCTGCTCCTGGAATTATTCCTGTGTCTGCTATTTGTATTGTGCTACTTATTCTTTCTATACTTTTTGATGCTAAACTATCTATAACTATTACTAATTTTGGTTTTACATTTTCTACTATTCCTTTTAAAATTTCTATTGTTTCTATTCCTGTTGTTCCTAGAACTCCAGGTGAAATTGCACTTACTGCTCTTGTTCCTTCTTCTAAATATTGTGGCGCATATGTTAATAAATGTCGTGTAACGTCTATATCTTGTATTACTTTTGGACCTAATGAGTCTGGCGTAACATATTCATTTCCTAAACCTACAATTAAAATTTCATCTTCACTTTTTATTTGATTATTAATTAATTCTTTTAAATAATTAGAAACATTATTTGCTGCTAATTGTATTTCTTCTTCTCCTGCTATTTTTAAATTTTTGATATCCACTGTAATATATGTTCCTACTGGTTTTCCTAAAGCTTGTTCTCCTTGATTACTTAATATTTTTATCTTAAATGCTTTCACATTTTTACCGTCTTCGTGTTTTTCTGTTTCAACACCTTCTACTTCATTTTCTAAATTATTTATTCTTTTAAAAATATCTCTTCTTTCATCCGCTAAATCTGTTCTAAAATTAAACATAAAAAAAACCTCTCTTTCCTTACATATATTGTAAGTAAAAAAAGGAATTTTATTCTGTTAATCAATTGTTTTAATACAATA
>CAZTHC010000067.1:0-3219 GCA_964613425.1 uncultured Lachnospiraceae bacterium | reverse complement strand
TTTTATTTGCTACAATAATTACACAAAATAGCTTCTAAGCCTATGTTTATATCTATTAATCCAATTTTGTAATTACCATCTAAATTAATTAATTCTTTTACTATGTTTTTTAATTCTTTTTCGTTAAATAATTGTGCTTGTCTTTTGTATTTTGTTGTTAAAAACATTTGATTTGGTTTCAAATTTATACTTTCTGCTATATCTTTATTATATTTCTCTGCAAGCTTTACTATATACAATTTTTTAAAATGATTATATATTGTTATTAGTATTTTTTGTATTGGTTCTTTCGTATATATTAAATTATGCAAAACTTCTAAAGCTTCCTCTATATCCTTTTTTCCCAAACAATCTGTTAAATCGAATATAACACTATCTATTTGTTTTGTAGATAATAATTCTATTGTACCTTTTTCTATTATTCCATCTTTACCTACATATTCTATTAATTTTCTTAATTCGTTTATTAAGTCTTGCATATTTGTTCCGCATATTTCTATTAAAAATTGCAATGTGCTTTCTGTTACATTAACTTTATATGCATTTGCTATTGCTTTCAATCTACCTATTATTTTGTCTGGTTTTAAAGCTTCAAAATTGCACACTATTCCATTTTTTTCTATTGTTTCGTATAAACTATTTTTTTCTATTTCACTTTCTATAATTACAAGTATTACAGTTTCCTTAATTAAATTAATATTTTCATTAATATATTGAGCTAATTTATCTGAAAAAGCTGTTGGTTCACCCTTTTTGCTTTTTTTGAATATATTTGCATTTTTAACTATTATCAATTTTTTTTCATATCCAAATGCTGGGGTTTCCATATCAGATATAATATTATTTACATTTGTTTCATCTAAATTAATATAATTAATTCCTTTTAGAGTATCTCCAAATAACGTTTTTATTTTTTTTACAACAGTTTCTAAAATAAAAACCTCTTCTCCATAAAGTAAATACATACTATTCAATTTATTCTCTTTTAATTCTTTTTCTAGATTTTCTATTGTCATATTTTCTTCCTTTTATAATTTTTCTGAAAATTTTGCTGAATGTGCATGGCAAATTGCTGCAGCCATGCTATCTGTAGTATCATCTAATTTTGGTAATGAATCTACTTTTAATATGGTTTTTACCATCTTTTGAACCTGAATTTTATCCGCTCTTCCATATCCTGCAACAGATTGCTTAATTTGAAGTGGCGTATATTCGTACGTTGGAATATTATTTTTGCATCCAACTATTAGGACAACTCCTCTTGCCTGAGCTACATTTATTGCTGTTTTAACATTATTATTGAAAAATAATTCTTCTACAGAAATTGCATCTGGTTTATATTCATTAATAATAATATTTAAATCATCATATATTTTTGTTAATCTTAAAGGGAAAGAAGTGCCAGCTTTTGTTGTAACTGCACCACTTGTAATAAGATTAAATTTATTTCCTATATAATCTATTATACTATATCCTGTTATTGCAAATCCTGGATCAATCCCTAGTATACGCATTTTTGTACCTCTTTATTTTCTTAATATTATTCTAAAAATTTCTGCAACGCTCCAAGCTTGTGCTATTGCTCCTTTTGCTGCTTGTGGTGTTTTCGAATCATATATTTCGCAAATATTTCCAACTGTTGCACCATTTTCTATCTCATCTATAAATGTTTTCTCCGTAGTCTCAACAAATTTGTCCAATTCTTCTTGATATTTTTTCTTTTCTGTTCTGTTTTTCTCAGAGTTAATAATATTTTTTAAAGAATTATAATATAGCCCTAACAGCCATGGCCATGTTATTCCTTGATGGTAACTACTATCTCGTTTAAATCCATCACCTTCGTACACCTCTATATAACCTTTTTCCCCTTTTGCCAATGTTTTTAATCCATATTTGTTTAATAGTTTTTTATTACAGATATTCATTATTTCTTTTGCAATTTCTGAATTTGGCTCTATAACTGGATAATATAGACTAAGTGCAAATAATTGATTTGGTCTAATTTTACTCTCTCCAATAACATCATATAAACATTTTCTTTTTTTATTGTAAAACTTTTCGCAAAAACTTTTTTTACATTTTTCAGCTAAATTAGCATATTCTTCAGAATTCTTTTTCTTACCGATTTGTTTACTAAGTTCTTCCATAATTTTTAGTGCATTGTACCACATTGCATTAATCTCTACTGCTTTACCATTTCTAGGTGTGATTGGAAAATTTAGGTATTTTGCATCCATCCATGTGTTTTGTGTTTCTGGAGTCCCTGATACAATTAAATTATCTTCATCCATATATATATTATTTCCATCTAAATCTATTCCATTTTTATATGAATCAATTATTTGTTCTAAATATTTATATATTTCTTCTTTAACAAATTTAATATCTGAAGTATAATCTATATATTTTTTTACTTGTTCAAACAATAAAAGTGATGCATCTGCACTATTGTATAAGGGTCTATTATCAAAACCAGAATATCCATTTGGTATAAGTCCAAATTTTATATCTCTTACGAAAGTTCTTAAAACTTCTCTAGCTATTTCAAATCTTTTGGTAACAAGTAATAATCCTTCAAAAGAAATTAATGAATCTCTTCCCCAATCTAAAAACCATGGATACCCAGCTATTACTGTATGTAGTCCAAATGCTGGTCTATATACTATGAAATTATCTGTTGCTTGAATAAAAGTTTTAAAAATTTCATCTTTTTCAGTAGGTTTTTGTGGATCAATCAATAAAGTATTATAAAAAAGTTCATTTAATCTTACTACTTCTTTACTAATTAATTTTTTTCCATCTATTTCTTCTATATTTTCTTCTAAAGAACATACAAATGATATTTCTTTTTCTTCGTTTGGAAATAATTCTATTTCATATACTCCAGGAACATTATGGTTTTCTTCTGGATAAAATCCTCTTTTTTCTTCTTCTATATAAAACATATTTTTAAAATCATTTCCATCATATTGTATATATTTACCTTCTGAAGATGTAAAATAAATTGGATTTTCATTATTATTATCTACAACAACTCTTACTTTCTTCTTCTTTACTTCTTGTTTAATGTTAAATTCGTGATTTGTATTCATACAATGAAAATCTCTAAAATTTATAACTGGTGCTAATGTTAATTTTGCATTATAATTACCATTTACAATTTTATAATAAATGCACACTGTATTTTTTCCATATTCCATACAAATAATTTTTTTAATA
>CAZTHC010000066.1:0-4957 GCA_964613425.1 uncultured Lachnospiraceae bacterium | reverse complement strand
AGAATAATTCTCTCATTGCTGTATTTATAGCATCACAAACTAAGTCTGTGTTTAATGCTTCTAATATTGTTTTTCCAACTAATATTTCGCCAGCCATTGCTGCAGAATGTGTCATTCCTGAACATCCTATTGTTTCTACTAATGCTTCTTGAATAATTCCTTCTTTTACATTTAATGTTAATTTACATGCTCCTTGTTGTGGTGCACACCATCCTATACCATGTGTTAAACCAGAAATATCTTTTATTTCTTTAGATTTAACCCATTTGCCTTCTTCTGGAATTGGTGCTGGTCCATGGTCTACTCCTTTTGCTACTGGACACATTTCTTCTACTTCTTTTGAATAAATCATTTTTATTGCTCCCTTCGTTTTTTCATTATATAGTTATAAGTCGTCGATAATGTCGACCCTATATTTATACTTTTTCTACTAAAGATTCCCCTGTCATTTCTTCAGGTTTTTCTAATCCTATTAAATCTAACATTGTTGGTGCTAAATCTGCAAGTCTTCCTTCTTTTAATTTTACATCTTTTCCTACTAATATAAGTGGTACAACATTTGTTGTATGTGCTGTATGTGGTTCTCCTGTTCCATAGTCTATCATTTGTTCTGCATTTCCATGGTCTGCTGTAATTAATAATGTTCCTTTAACTTTTTCTATTGCTGCTAATACCTTAGCTACGCATTCATCTATTACTTCCAAAGCTTTTACTGCTGCTTCTAAATTTCCTGTATGTCCTACCATATCTGGATTAGCATAGTTTAGAATAATGCAATTATATTTATTAGAATTAATAGCTTCAACTACTTTATCTGTAACCTCTATTGCACTCATTTCTGGTTTTAAATCATATGTTTCTACTTTTGGTGATGGAACTAAAATTCTATCTTCATTAGGATATTGTTTCTCTTCTCCACCATTAAAGAAGAATGTTACATGTGCATATTTTTCTGTTTCTGCTATTCTTAACTGTGTAAGCCCATGTTTACTAATATATTCTCCAAATGTATTTTTAATTTCATCCTTTTTAAATGCAATATGAACATTTTCTATTGTCTCATCATAATTTGTAAAACATACATAATACAAATTGAACCATTCTCTTGTAAATCCTTCAAACTCTTTATCTACAAATGCTCTAGTTATTTCTCTTGCTCTATCTGGTCTAAAATTGAAGAATATTACAGAATCATTTTTAGAAATTGTTGCAATTGGTTTATTATCATTACATATCAATGTTGGTAAAACAAATTCATCAAAAATTTCTTTTTGATATGAATCTTCAATTGCCGAAATAGCACTTCCAGCTTTTTCTCCTTCACCTTTTACAAGTGCATTATATGCTTTCTCAAGTCTTTCCCATCTTTTATCTCTATCCATTGCATAAAATCTACCTGTAATACTTGCTATTCTTCCAACACCTTTTTCTGTCATTTTACTTTCTAATTCAGAAATATATGTTTCTGCTGAAGCTGGTGGTGTATCTCTACCATCTAAAAAGCAATGCACATATACATCTTCAAAATCTCTTCTTTTAGCTAATTCTAATAGAGCATATAAATGTCTGATGTGGCTATGAACACCTCCATCAGATAACAATCCCATTATATGTAATTTAGAGTTATTTCTTTTACAATTTTCTATTGCTTCTATAAACTCTGGTATGCTAAAAAAGTCTCCATCCTCTATAGATTTTGTAATACGAGTTAATTCTTGGTATACAATTCTTCCTGCTCCAATATTTGTATGTCCTACTTCTGAATTTCCCATTTGACCTTCTGGTAATCCAACATCTAACCCACTTGTGTGTAAAATTGAGTTTGGATTTTGTTTCATTAGTTTATTTAAAGTTGGTATATTTGCTATTTTTACAGCATTACCATCTTCTTTTTCATTAATACCAAATCCGTCTAAAATCATTAGCATTGTTAAATTATTATTCATTATAATCTTCTTCCTCTTTCTATTAAAATTTCATATTGTAAATTTTAGAAGTTTATTTAAAATTGACTATCTTTGCAAACTCATCTGCATCTAAACTTGCTCCCCCAACTAATGCTCCATCTATATTATCCATTTCGAATAATTCTTTTGAATTAGTTGATTTTACGCTTCCGCCATATTGTATTATAACTCTTGAAGCAGTCTCTTGTCCATACATTTCTTTTATTTTTTCTCTTATTTCTTTTATTGTTTCGTTAGCATCATTAGAAGTTGCGGTTTTCCCTGTACCAATTGCCCAAATTGGTTCGTATGCTATAATTATATTATTCATTTGTTTAGCTTCTATTCCTTCTAATGCTAATTCTATTTGTCTTTGTACTATTATACATGTTTCTCCATTTTCTCTTTGTTCAAGAGTTTCGCCAACGCAAACAATAGGTTTTAATTCATTTTTCAAAGCTGATTTTATTTTTTTATTAACAGTTTCATCTGTTTCTGCGAAATACTGGCGTCTTTCAGAGTGTCCTATTATAACATATTCAACACCTAAACGTTTTAGCATATTACCAGAAATTTCTCCTGTAAATGCTCCACTTTCTTCCCAATGCATATTTTGTGCACCTACTTTAATATTTGTACCTTGAATAGACATTAATGTATAGAATAAATCTATAAATGGTACACATATTATAACTTCATTTTTTGTATCTTTAATTAATGGTGCTAACGAATCAACAAAATTCATAGCTTCGTTTGGAAGCATATTCATTTTCCAGTTTCCTGCAATTACCTTTTTTTTCATATTATACCTCCGTTTTTAATTTTATTTTCTGTTAATTGGGCGTATCCAACACGCCCCTACAATTTGCAATGTATTTGTTTATAATTTTATTTGTCTAGCAAGCATTCTATACCCGGTAGTTTCTTTCCTTCTAAAAATTCTAAAGAAGCTCCTCCTCCTGTAGATATATGTGTGAATCTTTCTGCTAATCCCATTTTTTCAATTGCTGCTGCTGAATCTCCACCACCAACAATTGTTATTGCATCTAAATCTGCTAAAATTTGAGCAATAGATTTAGTTCCTACTTCAAATTTAGAAAACTCACATACTCCTAGTGGTCCGTTCCATATTATTGTTTTAGCATCTTTCAAAACATTTCCAAATAATTCTATTGTATCTGGTCCAATATCTAATCCCTCAAATTCATCTGGTATTTCTTTTGAGTGTACTATTTTATCTTCACAATCATTTGAATAATCTGTTGCAACATGTGAATCTAATGGTAACAATATTTCTATTCCTTTTTGTTGTGCTTTTTCCAATATTTCATTTGCTACATCTAACTTATCTTCTTCGCATAAAGATTTTCCAATTTTATGTCCTTGTGCTTTTAAAAATGTGAACGCCATTGCTCCGCCTATAATTAATTTATCTACTTTTTCCAATAAATTATCTATAACAGCTATTTTGTCTGAAACCTTTGCTCCACCTAATATTGCTATAAATGGTTTTTGTGGATTTTCTAATGCTTTTCCTAAAAATTCTATTTCTTTTTCAATTAAGAAACCACTTACAGCTGGTAAAAAGTCTGCAACACCTGCAGTTGAACTGTGTGCTCTATGTGCTGTTCCAAAAGCATCATTTACAAATATTTCTGCTAATGATGCAAATTTCTTTGAAAGTTCTTCATCATTTTTTTCTTCTCCAGCTTCAAATCTTACATTTTCTAGTAAAACGATATCTCCATTTTGCATATTTTCAGTTAAGCTCTTGGCACTTTCTCCAACAACATCTTTTGCTAATTCAACTTTTTTATTTAGCAATTTTTCTAATTCTTTTGCAACAATATTTAAAGAATATTTTTCATTGAACTCCCCTTTAGGTCTTCCTAAATGAGAACATAAAATTACTTTAGCGTTATGCTCTAATAAATATTTAATTGTTGGTAAAGCTGCTACAATTCTTCTATTATCTGTAATTTCACCAGTTTCTAAGTCTTGTGGTACATTAAAATCACATCTAACTAATACTCTTTTTTCGTTTACATCAATATCTCTTATTGTTTTTTTATTCATAAAAACCTCCACATTTTTCTTGAATATTTAACACATGTAATATGTCAATACATTTTTGTAAGTTCTGGGCGTATACAATACGCCACTACATTTTAATCTTTACAAATACTCATAATTGGGCAATTGAAAATGCCATCTGTTATATCATAATTATTCATCATTATATTTCATAAATAGGGAAAATCAATAGATTTTCCCTGTTTAATATCGTTTTTTATAACTTATTATTTTGTTGCTATATAGCAAGCTAAATCTACTAATTTATTTGAGTATCCCCATTCATTATCATACCAAGCTACTAGTTTAACAAAACTATCTGTTAATGCTATTCCTGCTTTTGCATCAAATATAGAAGTATGGTTATCATGTATAAAGTCTGAAGAAACTACATCTTCATCTACATATTCAACAATTCCTTTAAATTCATTTTCTGATGCTTTCTTTACTGCAGCACATATTTCTTCATATGTTGCTGGCTTTTCTAAATTACATGTTAAATCAACTACAGAAACATCTATTGTTGGAACTCTAAATGCCATACCTGTTAGTTTTCCATTTAATTCTGGAATAACTTTTCCTACTGCTTTTGCAGCTCCTGTAGATGAAGGTATAATGTTAGCTGCTGCTGCACGTCCACCTCTCCAATCTTTTTTAGAAGCTCCGTCAACTGTCTTTTGTGTTGCAGTAGTACTATGAACTGTTGTCATTAATCCATCTTTTATTCCGAAATTATCATTAATAATTTTAGCAAGTGGTGCTAAACAGTTTGTTGTACAAGATGCATTTGATATTATATTCATACTTGTATCATATTTATCGTTATTTACTCCCATTACAAACATTGGAGCATCTTTTGAAGGTGCACTAATAATTACTTTCTTTGCTCCTGCATCTATATGTGCTTGGGCTTTTTCTAATGTTGTAAATACTCCTGA
>CAZTHC010000065.1:0-5061 GCA_964613425.1 uncultured Lachnospiraceae bacterium | reverse complement strand
CAAATAACAACATTGCTTGTAATTTCTAAAACTTGAAATGCTAAATTCAAGTTTCTTTCTAATCTTGTAGCATCTAAAACAACAATAGTACAGTTAGGATTGCCAAAACATATGTAGTCTCTTGCAATTTCTTCTTCACAAGAATTAGAAATAATTGAATATGTACCTGGAATATCTACTAGTAGAAAGTTTTTGCTTTTATATTTGCAAATTCCACTGGCATTTGCAACTGTTTTGCCAGACCAATTTCCAGTATGCTGGTGCATACCAGTTAATGCGTTGAAAATAGTGCTTTTTCCAACATTTGGATTACCTCCAATTGCAATTGTAAAATCACATTTATTTTTTAAATCTTCTATAGTATCATTTATTAATGGTTCATCTTTTGAGTTAACTGTGATACTCATATATAACCTCCTATTAATATTATTTTAATGAATGGGCGTATACAATACGCCCCTACAATTTAACTATTTACTAATATTTTTTGTATACTATCAACAACGACATTTTGCAAAAAAATATATAAATTTAAACTACGCTAATTAAATTAGCATCTTCTTTTCTAATAGCAATAATGCTTCCTCTTATTTCATATGCAATAGGGTCACCAGAGGGACTTTTTAAAACAGGAATAATTTTGCTTCCTTTTATAATACCTAAATCAAGCATCCTTTGTCTAAACTCATTATTACAATTAATGTATTCTACAGTAGCAGTTGAATTCATAGGTAATTTATTTAATGAAATTGTATTCAATGTAAAACCTCCACATTTTGTTTTCTTATTTACAATATATACAGGTAAATTAAATTTCGTTACTTAAAAAACAAAAAAACATTGCATAAAATTTAATTATCAATTAAAATAATGTAGAGGTAGGTTATGTACCTGCGCATAAAGAAAAATTTGAGGAGGAATAAATATGGAAAAAATACGTGGATTCGAAATTGCAAAAGGATTTGAAGATAAAAATATAAATTTACCAATTAGAAAAACAAAATTCTCTGCTGGTTATGATGTGGAAGCTGCAGAAGATTGCATCATTCCAACATTTGTAAGAGGGAATAAACCAACATTAATAAAAACAGGAATAAAAGCATATATGCAAGATGATGAAGTTTTAATATTAGCAAATAGAAGTTCAAACCCAAGTAAAAAAGGCTTAATATTAGCTAATAGTATAGGTGTAATAGATAAAGATTATTATGGAAATCCAGATAATGATGGACACATTATGTTTGCATTCTATAATATAAAAGACGAAGATGTAGAAATAAAAAAAGGAGATTGTATAGGACAAGCTATATTTCAAAAGTTTTTTACAACGGATAATGATGCTGCAGAGGGCGAGAGACTAAGTGGATTTGGTTCTACAAGTAAAAATTAAAAAAATAAAAAATAAATTACCATAATATCATTTACTTTTACCAAAATTTGTAGTATAATTAAGTTGTTCCGAAAAAGAGAACGAACTATGTAAAGGAGTGATTATATGTTTAATGTAGGCGATAAAATAGTTTATCCAATGCATGGGGCAGGTACGATTGACGCGATTGAGGAAAAAGATATTTTAGGAGAAAAGCAATCTTACTACATAATAAAAATGCCTGGTGAAGTAAAGGTTATGGTGCCAACTACAAAGGCAGAAGAAATTGGAGTAAGAAGTATTATAGATAAAGAGACAGCTGTTAAAGTATTTAGTGTACTAGAGAAAGATAGCACAGAAATGTCTATGAACTGGAATAAGAGATATAGAGACAATATGGATAAAATGAAAAGCGGAGATGCTTATCAAATAGCAGATGTAGTTAGAAATTTGAGCTTTAAACAAAAAGAAAAAGGCCTATCTACAGGAGAAAAGAAAATGCTATTGAATGCAAAACAAATATTAGTTAGTGAGTTAACATTAGCAGAACATTTTGCTACAGGAAATGTAGAAGAACTTGTTAATAATACACTTACAGCATCATTTGAAGAGTATAGTAAAAATGTAGAAATTCCAGTAGATACTACAGTAAAGAAATTTATACCTTTTGAAGAAACAACATAAATAAGCATAAATAAAATACAAAAGAGCGAGCAATCGCTCTTTTAAAATTGTAAGGAAACTTGAAAATATATTATCACAGACGAGATTTGGCGTATTGTTTCCATTACATTTGTAGCGGGCAGACCCTGTGTCTGCGCGCAATATTATAAGAATAAAATAATAGATATTATATAAAAAATATTAAAAATCAAATTACATAATATAAGAAGGATTTAAAACTATTTCGTCGAATAATATAATTATGTAAAAGAAAGGTGCAAAAAATGGTACGTTATAGTAATGAATTATTAGATGAAATTAAAAGCAATAGCGATATAGTAGATATAATATCACAATATGTAGTATTAAAAAGAAGTGGTAGAAACTTTTTTGGATTGTGTCCATTCCATAAAGAACAATCACCTTCTTTTTCTGTTTCTCCAGATAAGCAAATATTTCATTGCTTTGGATGTGGAGTTGGCGGAGATGCAATAAGTTTTATAAGTAAAATTGAAAATTTGAGTTATAGAGAATCTATAGAGCACCTTGCAGAAAGAGCAGGAATAACATTACCTACATTAGATAATTCTGGTTTTGATAAAAGAGATTTGCTAAGAAAAAAAGTATATGAAATTAACGAAAAAGCAGCTATTTTTTATCACGAAAATTTATACAAACCAACAGCAAAAATTGCACAAGAATATATAAAAAAAAGAAAATTAGATAATAGAACATTGAAAGCATTTTACATAGGTTATTCTGGAAATTATAACGAATTGTACACTTACTTAAAGCAAAACAATTTCACAGATGAAGAAATTTTAGCTTCAAGTCTTGTAAATAAAACAGATAACCGGAAAATTTATAGATAGATTCAGAAACAGGTTAATGTTTCCAATACAAGATGTTAGAAATAAATTTATAGCTTTTGGGGGAAGAGTGTTAGATGATTCAAAACCTAAATATATAAATTCACCTGAAAATATTGTATATAGTAAAGGTAGAAACTTATATGGTTTAAATGTAGCTAAAAATTCAAATAATAAAAAGTTAATTATAGTTGAAGGCTATATGGATGCAATTTCTTTGTACCAAAGAGGAATATTAAATGTTGTTGCATCTCTTGGAACTGCATTAACAGAAGCACAAGGAAAACTTTTAAGGAAGTATTCAGAACAAGTAATAATATCATACGATTCAGATGGAGCGGGACAAGCTGCTACAATAAGGGGTATGGAAATATTAAAGAATATGGGATGTGACCTTAGAGTATTACAAATGGATGGGGCAAAAGACCCAGATGAGTATGTTATAAAGTATGGAAGTGGTAGATTTAATAATTTAGTAGATGAAGCAATTTCACTTGTAGAATTTAAGGTTAAAGTTTTAAAAAGCTCTTTAAATTTAGATAATACGAATGATAAAATTAAATTTCTAAATGAAATTTCTAAAGTATTATCTTCAGTAGAAAATAGAATTGAAAGAGAAATATATATAGAAAAGATTGCTAAAGATTATAATATTTCTAAAGAAGCTATTTATGCTGAAACAAATAAACTAAATTATTCAAATAATCAAGGTTCTAAAATACTTGAGAAACCATATGCAAGAACAAATATAGAAAAGAAAAATGAGCAAATTACGGAAGCTATAATTAAAAGAGAAAATATGATTTTATCACTTTTAATATCTGGTGGAGTGGATTTATATAATAAAATTAAGGATTATATTGAAGTCGATGATTTTAAATATGAACAAAATAAAGCCATATTGAAAAGGTTGTATGAAGAATATAATTCTGGAAATAGTAATATAAATAATATATTGGATTTATTTAAAGAAAATGAAGAAACAGTTAATCATATAACAGAAATTATGCTTGGAGATTATGAGATTACAGATACAGAAAAAACAATGGATAATATAATTATTTTATATAAAAAGGAAAAGTTAATTCAAAAAAAGAATGAAATTTTAGAACAGCTTAAAAATAATGAATTAACTAAAGAACAAATAGCAGCTTTAGATAAGCAATTAAGCAATATTGTAATAGAATTAGCTCAGGTTAAGTAGGAGGTTAAAATGGGAAGAACTAAAAAACAAGTAGAAGAAATTGAAGAAATGAAAAAAGAAGTTAAATCAAAAAAAACTACTAAGAAAGAAGAAACACCTGAAAGTATTGAAGATACAAACAAAAAAGTAAATGAAATATTAAGAAAAGCAAAAGAAAAAGGACAAATTACTTATGGAGAATTAGCAAGTGAATTAGGTGATGTTAATCCAGAACAAATTGATAAGGTTTTTGATGCTTTTGAAGAATTTGGTGTAGACGTTTTAAAAGATGATTTGGATGAACCAGACTTAGAAGATTTAGAAGAAGTTGAAGATGTAAAAGTTGATGATTTAGATCTTTCTTCTTTTGAAGGAGCCAATGTAGATGACCCAGTTAGAATGTATCTAAGAGAAATAGGAAAAATTCCATTATTAACATTTGAGCAAGAAGTGGAATTAGCTAAAAGAATGCTAGACGGAGATGAAGAAGCAAATCAAAAATTGGCTGAGTCAAATTTAAGATTAGTTGTAAGTATTGCAAAAAAATATGTAGGTAGAGGAATGCAATTTTTAGATTTAATACAAGAAGGAAATATGGGACTTATTAAAGCTGTAGAAAAATTTGATTATACTAAAGGATACAAATTCAGTACTTATGCAACTTGGTGGATAAGACAAGCAATTACAAGAGCAATTGCAGACCAAGCAAGAACAATAAGAATACCAGTTCATATGGTAGAAACAATAAATAAATTAATCCGTACTTCAAGACATTTATTACAAAGATTAGGTAGAGAACCTTCACCAGAAGAAATTGCAGAGGAAATGGAGCTACCAGTTGAAAAAGTAATGGAAATTCAAAAAATAGCACAAGACCCAGTTTCATTAGAAACTCCAATAGGAGAAGAGGACGATAGTCATTTAGGAGATTTTATACAAGATGATGATAGCCCAGCACCACAAGATTCAGCAGCATA
>CAZTHC010000064.1:0-5444 GCA_964613425.1 uncultured Lachnospiraceae bacterium | reverse complement strand
TTTGCTATAACAAAAAAGAGCATAAAATATGCCCTTTTATCGTTCTTCGCCATCATCTCTTTGGCATTTATACATTATTATATTTTCTCTTCTGTTTTCTTCTATTTCCAAATATCTTATTGCTGTTATAAATATTTCAGCGTAATCATTTAATGAAGTTATTTTATCTTTTCTATATACATTTTTATTATTTTTCACGTTTTCTATCAGTTCAATTACTTTTCCCTCATATTCTCTGTTTTCATTAATGAATTCTGTTATTTTAGTATAACTATTTTTTAAGTATTTAGAAATTCGACGTAAATTAGCCATTAATATAATTTCATCTTTATATAAATCATAATTTCGTATTACTAATTCTAAATTTTTTTCATCTAAATCTGGACCAAGTAAATTTATACCCCTCCAAATATCTATTAGTTCTTTTTTTTCGTTTTGCTCCATAATATATTAAATTCTCCTATCAGATCATATTCATTAACACCTACAACTCTACAAGTTGCAAACTCTCCTATTCTATAATCTTTAGTATTTTTAATATAAATTACTCCATCCATATCTGGTACATCCATATAACTTCGAGCAATATAATACTTCTTGTCTGTTGTTTTATTTTCTATTAAAACTTCGTATGTTTTTCCTATACAATTTTCTAATTTTTCTTTTGAAATTAATTGTTGAACTTCCATTATCTTATTAAATCTACTCTGCTTTGTTTTATAATGAATTTGTTCTTTTAACCTTGCTGCTGGAGTTCCATCTTCTTTTGAGTACTTAAAAACTCCTAATTTATTGAATTTTGTCCCTTGCACAAAATTATATAATTCGCTAAAATCCTTTTCTGTTTCTCCTGGAAATCCTACTATTAAAGAGGTTCTTAACATTACGCTTGGTATTTCTAGTTTTATCTTTTCAATTAATTTTTTTATAGATTCTCCATTACTTTTTCTGTTCATTCTTTTTAACACAGTATTTGAAATATGCTGTATTGGAATATCAAAATATTTGCAAATTTTTTCTTCTGTTTTAACTGTTTCTATAAGTTCTTCTGTAATACTTTCAGGATATGCATATAAAAATCTAATCCATTTAAATCCTTCAATTTTACAAAGTTTTCTTAATAACTCTGCTAATTTAGATTCTCCATAAATATCTATTCCATATTTAGTTGTATCTTGTGCAATAACAATTATTTCCTCGAATCCTTTATTTGCAAGTATTGTAGCTTCTTCCAAAATTTCCTCTATTGGTCTGCTAATATATTTTCCTCTAATATATGGAATTGCACAATATGTACAATTATTACTACAGCCTTCTGCTATTTTTAAATATGCTGTTGTATTTCCAGTTGTAACAACTCTATCTAAATAATCTAATGTGCTCTTTTTGTTGCTAGATTTCGCATCTATAAGGTTTTCTATTTTGCTCCACATCGTATCATATTCATTTATACTTATAAATAAATCCACCTCTGGTAATGCTTTTTGTAAATCTTCTTTATACCTTTGCACTAAACAACCAATCACTATTAAATATTTACAATTACCCGTTTTTTTATATTCTGCCATTTCTAAAATTGTGTTAATAGCTTCTTCTTTTGCAGATTCTATAAAGCCACATGTGTTGATTACAATAATATCTGACACTTCTGGATTATTACTTATTTCAAAATTATTGTTTTTAAATAATCCTATACACATTTCTGTATCTATTAAATTTTTAGAACATCCTAATGATATAAATCCAACCTTCATATATTTCTCCAATTTTTATAAACCAATTAATTTATCTACTCTTTGTCTTGCTTCTTTTACTTTTGTATATGTACTTTTTGAAATATTTCCTTCATTTCCATTTTCATAATTTGTTATTACTTTTCCCATATCTAATAATTCAAATCTATTTGCTGCATTTCTACCATTATCCATTAAATATATTGGTGTGTACGTAACCTTGCTAAGCTTTGCTACACCTGTTTTACCAGATTTTACAATTTCAATATTTAAAATTGCTCCAATGTTTGAATTTGCATATACTCTTGAAGATATAAAGTTACCTGCTGAATATGCTATGAATATATTTCTATTTGCTAATGTCTGTCTTACCTCCATTTTTTGTAATGATGCTGGATGGCTTCCTATTATAAAATCTGCACCATTATCAAATAAATAATTTGCAAGGTCCTTTTGCTCTGCATTTGCCTCTGTTCCTATAACATCTCCCCAATGCATATGTATGAAAACATATTCTGCGCCTTGTTCTTTTGCAGAAAAAATATCATTCTTTATTTTTTCTTTATTTATTATATTTACACAGTAAGGTGCATCTTTCAAAACTGAATTATTAGTATCATATGTGTAAGATAAGAAAGCTAATTTTATACCTTTTACATCTTTTATTAATATTTGTTTACTTGCTTCTTCACTTGCATATGTTCCTACTGTATCAAAGCCTATGTTTTTTAAGTTTGTTAAAGTTTGTTGTACTCCTGCAATACCATAATCTAAACTATGGTTACTTGCAGTATGAAGTAAATCTATTCCTATGTTTTTCAATTCTTTTGCGAATTGAATTGGTGTATTTAATTTTGAAAAGCCAGAAATATTTTCACCTGTAACAAAATTTGTTTCTAATAAACCTAATGTTAAATCTGCATCTTCTGTATGCTCTTTTATATTTGCAAATATATGTGAAAAATCGTATTCCCCAGTTGCAGAATTGTATGCATCCCTATAAATTTCATCTTCACAAATAATATCTCCCACAGAACTAATTTTAATTTTAGTGTCTGGTTTAATTGTATCTGCATTTACTGTATTTTGAACATTTGCTAGATTTTGATTAGCTGTATTTTCTGTTTCAATTTCTTCTGTTTTATCTTCGAAAATTTTATTCATCAACTGTTGCTTTTCTTTTTCCATTTCTTCTAGTCTTAAATTAGATTCGTATAATTTATAACCTAAAATAGCTATACAAATTAATACAATAATTATAATTGCAATTATTAAATTTCTTGTTGTGAAAAATTCTAGTATTTTATTCTTATTTAAATTAATTCTTGGATTTCTTCTAGACTTTCCCATAAAACACTCCTCATTTGTTAACTAAATATATATTACACATATTATCATAAAATTTACAATTTAGCAATTACAGATTTAATTTTAATGCCTTGCCTTGAAAACATATCTTCATGCTCTGTTTTTACATTATCTTCCCAATTATCTGCATGTAAATCATATGTAATCTTCTCTATATTAAAACCTGTTTCTTCAAAGTATTTTAAACTGTCTTTAAATAAATTATCGTCATCTGTTTTAAAGTATATTTCTGATTCAGAATTTAAAAACTTTTTATATTTTTCTAAATATGTAATGTATGTAAGCCTTCTCTTATTATGCCTTGGCTTTGGCCATGGATTACAAAAGTTAATATATATTCTTTGAATTCTGTCTTTATTCCCTAATATTTCTTCAATTAAACCTATTTCCCATGCAAGTAAAGCAACATTTGTTACTGGCTTATTTATTTGAACAAATTCGTTTTCTATGTTTCGTTTAGCTAATCCCAAAACTTCGCTTTTAATATCTACAGCAATATAATTAATATTTAAGTTTGTGCTTGCTTTTTTTGCAATGAAGCCACCTTTCCCACAGCCTAATTCCAAATGAATTGGTTGTTTTTGTTTAAAATAGCTTACCCATTTATTTTTATATTCTTTTGGGTTTTTTACAAAAAAATAGCATTCATCTAATTCTTGCCTTACCCAAGGTTTTCTTCTCATTCTCATAAAATTACCTCATTTTATATTTATATAATAGATATTTACAATGCGATTGTTTGCAACATTTTTATTAATATAATAATATGTTTTATGGCTCATAGTATTTTGTTCCTAGCATTTTGTCTGGTAAATATTGTTGCTCTACATAATGGTTTGGATAGTCGTGTGGATATTTATAACCTTCCCCATATCCGAATTGTTTCATTTCTTCTTTTACTGCATTACGTATATGCATTGGTACTTCTCCTGTGTCTTTTGTCTGTACATCTTGTAATGCCCTATCTATTCCTATATACGCCGCATTAGATTTTGGTGAAGTTGCATTATATACAGCTGCTTCTGCTAATATTATTCTTGCTTCTGGCATTCCAACCATTGTAACTGCTTGCATTGCAGAGGTTGCCAAGGTTAAAGCTTGCGGATTTGCCATTCCAACATCTTCTGCTGCCGCAATTACTATTCTTCTTGCTAAAAAAACAGGATCTTCTCCACCTTCTATTGCTCTTGCTAAATAAAATAGTGTAGCATCTGGGTCGCTACCTCTCATAGATTTTATAAATGCACTTATATTATCATAATGACTATCTCCATTTTTATCAAATATTGCTTTTCTCTTTTTTATACTTTCTGCAATAATTTTATCTGTAATTACTATTTTTCCATTAGCATCCATACTTGTAGATAAAACTGCCACTTCTAAGCCGTTTAATGCAGTTCTAACATCTCCACCAGAAACCTCTGCTATTTTTTCTAATGTAGAATCTGAAATTTCTATGTTATATGTTCCCAAACCATCTTTATTTATTAATGCATTTTTCAATATTTTAAATATATCTGTTTTTGTTAATGGCTCTAATTTGCATACCATTGAGCGAGAAATTAGAGCTTTATTTACCTCAAAATATGGATTTTCTGTTGTTGCACCTATTAGTATAACTGTTCCATCTTCTACAAATGGCAATAATGCATCTTGTTGCAATTTATTAAATATATGAATTTCATCTATAAATAAAATGCATTTACCAGTTGGATTTAGCATTAAATTTTTTGCCTCTTCTATTGCTTGCTTAATGTCTGAAACTCCAGAAGTTACTGCATTTAACTTTATAAACTTACACTTTGTAGTATTGCTTATTACTTTTGCAAGTGAAGTTTTCCCGCATCCTGGAGGCCCCCAAAGTATAATGCTAGATAGCCTATCTGCCTGAATTGTTCTATATAGAATTGTATTTTTTCCTAATAGCTCTTCTTGCCCAATAAATTCTTCTAATGTTTTTGGTCTTACTCTATATGCTAATGGTTTAGATAAATCCATATTCTTTACATTTCCTTTCCTAAAACAAGTAATAATTTTTTAATAGTATCTTCTAAGCTTAAGTTTGTTTTATCTATTTTTTCAAAAGCTTTATCTATTTCCTTTTTAGTATAACCTAAAACTTGTAAAGCAGAAATCGCTTCAGAGTCTTTGTTATCATCTTCAATTACAGCTTTAACCTCTTCGTTTTTAGAAATAGCTTGGTCTGTTTTTAATTTATCTTTTAATTCCAAAATAATTCTAGCAGCAGTTTTTGCACCAATTCCTTGTATTTTTACAAGTTTAGAAACATCATTTGAAATAACTGCAAGTGCAAAAGTTGAAGGGGATATGTTTGCTAAAATT
>CAZTHC010000063.1:0-5502 GCA_964613425.1 uncultured Lachnospiraceae bacterium | reverse complement strand
GTTCTTTTAAAATCTCAATTTGTTTATTTTCTGTAACTAACTTGTTTTCTGGATTATATCCATAAAGTACTATAAGCTTATCTTGTATATTATTCAAATACTCTTGAAAATATTCTTTTTTAATTTTACAAATATGAACTTCCCTATCTCGACCTTCTCTTCTTTGCACATATAAACTATCATTAAGTCCGAAAAATTCAGAAACATATTTTGAAGAAAGATTTTCTTTGTGCAATGTTGAACATAAAAATATTTCATCACCGTTCATAATGTTTATATTTTTAGACATATGTTTTTTTATGCCTTCGTAAACAAGTATTCTAGCTAATCCTGAATGACGCAAATTTGGATTAGTTATATATGTATCTAATTCTATTGAATTTCTAGTATTCGCATTAAAATAATCACTTATATTACTTGTATTTGTTCCATGTATTTTAAGCATGCCCGCTTCCAACAATTCTTCATATTCTAAAATTGAAGTCTTTTTTAAGTTTTCTAAATCTATATTTTTCCCAAACTCTTGTGCAAGTTGCTTTGCATTAACCCAATAAAACATTTCATAATTCTGAAATTCGCCTATAATTTGCATATATTCAGACATATATTGATTTAACTTCTCTCTTAAAATACTTTTCTCATCATAAGAATTTTTTTCTTTTTCACTTTGTAAATATTCGGTAATAGTTGAAAATTTAGATTCCTCCAACAATTTATTTTTAGCATATCTAAAAGCTTCTATTTTATTTTTATATGTTTTTAGCATTTTTTCTTTATATGAATTGCCACAAATATTTTTTATATAATTAAAATATTCTTCTCCATATTTAAAATATTTAGTTATATCATTGTATGTAAACGCAGTTTGCCCTTGTGTTATGTATGTTGCAGACAATACCTCATTAGCATTATTTACTGCAACCATTACTGTGTTTTTACTAGATTTTATATATTCTGATATATCTTTTTCTCCAGTAGTAAAGAATTGTCCTTCTTTCCCTTGCTGCTTCATTAATTCAAAAACAATATTTTCTAATTCTGAAATTCCAGATGCAATCTTTTCTTCTGTAGCTTCAACTATTTTAAAGTTTGGCACTTTTACCTCATTTCCATGAAATTAATCATTTTTGTTATTGTTTCATTTTCATTACTAAATTCACTATTGAGCTTACTTTTCTCCAAGTATTTGGTTCTACTTGTGTTGGTTGAATTTCTATATCAAACTTATCCTCTAATTCAGTTAATAAGTTAATAAAGGCTAACGAATCTAAAATATTATTCTCTAATAAATCTATTTCTATATTATCTCTTAAATTTTTGTATTCACTTACTTCTTCTATTATATTTATGATTTCATCTTCCATTTTTATAATCCTCTAACAATTTTCTTTCATCACATTTTTCGTTTGAATTCATTGGAAATTCTTGCACTACTTTAATTATTGGGCACATATATTCTGGCAAGTATTGCAACAAATCTTTTTTTATTATATCTTCTTTTTTTTCATTATTATTAACTTTTATAAATGCATATATTTTTGTAACTATGTTTTTTTCATTGGTTTTAGGTACTACAACAGCTTTTTCAACATAACCTAATTTATATAAGTTTTCTTCAATATCTGCTGATTCAATTCTATATCCTTTGTATTTTATTTGTTTATCCTTTCTACTTACAAAATATAAAAGTCCATTTTTATAATATCCTAAATCTCCTGTTAAATATGCTTTTTCATCTTTAAAATTTATAAATGCTTTTTTATCGATATCATGTACATATCCTTTTGCCACACTTTTTCCTGAAATTAAAATTTCTCCAATTTCATTTTCCTTTAAAACATTTTGTTCATCCTCTATAATATATATAGTGACATCATCTTTTGGTTTACCAATTGGAATATTATCATTTTCTAGCATTTCTTTTGTTATATTAATGCTTGTTACGGCAAATGTACATTCTGTAGGGCCATACGAATTAATTATATTTATATTACTAAACCTTTTAAACAATTTTTCTATTGTAGTTTTTAGTAATTTTTCTCCGCAAAATATTATTTTCCTCAAGTTTGGTAAATTATCCTCATTAAATGATTTATCTATTAATAAATAATCTGCAAATGAAGGTGTTATAACTGCAAGAGTACAATTACTCTTCTTAATTTGCTCAAAAAGTTTTACAAAATTATTTTTTACTTCCTTCTCTAAAACAAATTGACTACTACCATCTAATAATGATAAATACAAGTCTGCAACTGATAAATCAAAAGAAAATGATGCTTGATTTAAAATAGTTTCATTTTTTGTTTTTAGTTCTTTCCTTAACCAATTTATGCAAGAACTTACATTGCCATATGTAACCTTTACTCCTTTTGGTATTCCTGTGCTTCCAGAAGTGAATATTATATAATAAATATCATCTTGCCTCATATATACTTTATCTATATTACCATAATCCACTCTATTCATTATTAACGAAATTTCTTCAACGGATATATTTTTTACAAATTTACATTCAAAATTTCCAACTACAACAAATGGATTAATTTGATTAATAATTGCTATAACTCTATCCTTTGGCATAGATTCATCAACTGGAACATATGTAATTCCAGCAAAAGAGCATGCTAAGAAACATGCTTTCATATATACTTGTTTATCTCCATATACTATAACTGGCCTTTTTTCTTCATTGTTTATGCATAAATATTTATATATATTACACACATATTGGTACATTTGAGTATACGTATATGTTTCATTGTTTGTAGCATAACAAACTTTTTTTTCGTTTTTTAAATTATATAAAATTTCGTCTAAAATCATTTGCTTTCCCTAATTTCTTCCCTTGGAATTAAACTATAATCATACATTACCTTCGAATGATTTTTCAATATTAACTCCTTATTTATCTCTTCCTTAGTTTCTTTATTAATAGTTATTTTATATACTTTACTATTTCTATAAAAAACGCCATCATCTTCTTTTTCATAATAATTATCTTCTTCTACAAGTTTGTATTTCTGTAGTAACGGAACTGTACTTCTTATTTCTGCATATAAAAATGTATCGTCTAACCAAACTCTTACTTGAATAGGTGTATTAGATGTATTTTTAAATTTATAATCTAAAGCTTTGTAACTAATAGATGTTCCTGTTCCAAATGGTTCAGTTCTATTCGAATCTGGAAATAATGCATCTGAATGATGGTGCAATTCAGTTACTTCTAGTGGTGTATGTAACACTAACCAATGTATCATATTTGCTAATTGGCATAATCCACCACCATATTCTTTTTTCATTTTTCCATTACTAATTACTAAACCTTCTAGATATCCCTTAGATTTTGTTGCATTTCCAACAACATTCCAAAATGAAAATTCTTCACCTGGTTTTATTATTAACCCATCAATTTTACTACTTGCAAGCTCTAAATTCTTTACTTTATTTTGTTGTAATCCGCATATCTACGCCATGTAGTTCTCTTAATAAAAGCTTTGAATGTCCCTTCCAAATATATTCTAAATTATTCTTATCAATTTTTCTTGCTATTTTCTTTCCTTTTTTAATATCTGATAAATCTTTTAAAAGTGCTTCTTTCCATAAAGAAATTTTATAGCAAATTGGGCCTCTTTCACAAAATAGTTTTCTCTTCTTCATTTTTTCCATTCTTTCTAAAAAAATTAGGTTAATTATAGCACTTATAACAAATTATTACAATATACTACATTTTAGGTTCACATGTTAAATTAATTCCTAAACTTTTTATAACATTTAGTTCACTTTTCTCTATTATATAACTTGAATGTGCTTCGCTTCCTCTTATTTTCTTTAAGTTATCTATTGCTTTTCCTATAATTGGATTTGTTATTGAGCATATACTTAAAGCTATTAGCACTTCTTGCAAATTCAAACAATATTTAGTATTGTACGAAGTTTTTTTCTTCATATTAAAAATTCCCTCTAATACACTTGGAGAAAGCAAATATTCCTCATCTGGTATTTTTGTAATTTCTTTTATACAATTCAAAACCCCTGCACTTACTGCACTTAGCAAGGCTGATTCTTTTCCTGTAATAATTCTCCCATTTGACAATTGTATTGCTATCACATTAGCCTTCTTTTCAACTGCCTTTTCTAATGCATATTTTGCTATTTTTCTGTCTTCTAGAGAAAGTTCTAGTTTTTCCATTAAATTTTCTATTTGCTCTACTGTTTTTTCAGAGCAGATTTTTTGCTTATAATCACACAATATATTGTAATATCTTCTTACTATCTCCATTTTTGCAGCTTCTTTAACAACTTCTTCATTTATTATACATTGCTTTATCATATTTACACCCATATCTGTAGGTGATTTATATATTTCTTTTCCTGTTATTTTTAGTAGAATATTTTTTAAAATAGGAAATGTAGATATATCTCTATTATAATTTACAGCATTAATATTGTATGCCTCTAAATGGTATGGATCTATCATATTTATATCACACAAATCTGCTGTTGCAGCTTCATACGCGATATTTACTGGATGTATTAAACTTAAATTCCATACTGGGAAAGTTTCAAATTTAGCATACCCTGCTTTTATTCCTCTTTTATACTCATGGTACAATTGTGATAAACAAGTTCCTAATTTCCCACTATTTGCTCCTGGTGCTGTAACAATTACTAATTTTTTTGTGGTTTCTATATATGGATTTTTTCCATAACCTTCTTCACTTACAATAGTATCAACATCATTCGGATAACCACTTGTAGGTCTATGTATATATGTTTTAATATTTCTTTCACTTAGTGTTTTCTCTAATTTACTTATGTTATATTCTTCCTTAAACATTGTAATAACAACACTATTAATATTTATCTGCATTTTTTGTAGATTTTCTATTAATCTTAAAAGTTCTAATTCATAACTTATTCCATAATCCGCTCTAATTTTACTTTTATCTATATCTGCTGCATTTATGCAAAAAATAATTTCTAAGTCATCCTTAAATTTTTGCAATAACTTTATCTTTGCATCTGGTTCAAATCCAGGTAAAACCCTTGCTGCATGATAATCATCAAATATCTTTCCTCCAAACTCTAAATACAATTTATTATCAAACATTTTAATTCTTTCTTCTATTTTTTTACTTTGAACTTTTAAATACTCTTCGCTAGAAAATCCCAATTCCATATAAATTTCCCCCTAAATTTTATTGTTTAAACCAGCAATTCCCTCCCTATTTCATATGCTAAAAAAACTTAAAACAAAAGCGTAAAACTTTTGCAATTCAAGATTTTACGCTTAGTTGATATATTACTAATCTTTTTAAAATATACTATATTACAACAAAATTTTCAATAGTTTTGAATTTAAAATAATAATGTTTTTTTATAGCATATTTTTTCAAAAAAGTATTGACAAAATATATTTAACAGTATTATAATAACACTTGTCAGTTCAATAAATGCAGATGTGGCGGAACTGGCAGACGCACAGGACTTAAAATCCTGCGG
>CAZTHC010000062.1:0-5821 GCA_964613425.1 uncultured Lachnospiraceae bacterium | reverse complement strand
TTGCTCCTGCATCTATATGTGCTTGGGCTTTTTCTAATGTTGTAAATACTCCTGAGCATTCTAATACATAATCAACTCCATCTGCTCCCCAAGGAATATTTTTTGGGTCCATTTCGTTATATACTTTTATTTCTTTTCCATTAACTATAATCTTTCCTTCAGAAGCTTTAACTTCTCCTGTAAATCTTCCATGTACTGTATCAAATTTAACCATGTAAGCCATATATTCTGCATCTATAAATGGGTCATTAATTGCTACTATTTCTACCCCTTCCTTTTCTAATGCTGCTTGGAAAGTTAAATTTCCTATTCTTCCAAATCCGTTAATTCCTATTCTTACTGACATAAAAAGTCCTCCTCTTTCTTATATGTATATTTTTTCATAACAATTTGTTTTTATACAAATATGTTATAATATATTTTATATTTTGCAATTATCAAAAAAGAATACTATTCAAGTATTCTTTTTAGTTTAACAAAATTATAAAATTACTAAAATTTTATTTCTTGAAATAAAAATCCTTTTACTTTTGCCCATGTTAATTCTTGGTGTAAAAATTCATTAATCTCATTTTCTATTTTTTGTTGTTTTGGTGTTAATTCAACTTTTATTTCATAGAATAAAGCATTCTTGATTTTTGTCCAAACATTTGGTGTTGCTGGCAAGTTTGTATTTGCAACTCTATATGTAGTATTTATTGTTTGAGCTTCTTCTGTAATATTTTCTGTTCCTCCTAAATTAACTTCTCCACAAAATTCTTGTGCTTCCATTGGTTCTTTCATTATATTTCCTCCTTAGTTAAACTAAATATTCTTACTTACATATATGTTATACTACATTTTCCTTTTATTAGCAATTACAGTTGTATTTCGTTTACATTACAATTGTGTTACATTTCCAATGTTCCAATGCCTATTTTTTCATCTTTTTTTGTATTGAAATCTATTATTTTAACTTTTTTTATTACATTTTCTGGAACAATCTCGTTTTTTAGTTCAACCAAAACATAATTTGAAGTATGTCCTTTATTTCCTTCTTCAAAAAGGACATCTGCACAAGTTCCTATTTGTTGTTTTAAGAATTCCTCCTCATTTTTATTAGACATTTCTAATAAAATTTTGCTTCTTTTTTCTTTAACATTACCATCTATTTGATTTTGCATTTTTGCTGCAACAGTATTTTTTCGTGGTGAATATTTAAATATATGCATTTTATAAAATTTCACTTTGTTTAAAAAATCTTTTGTAATATTAAATTCTTCTTCACTTTCTCCTGGAAATCCTACAATTACATCTGCAGTTAATAGCACATCTTTGAATGTTTTCCTTAATAAATTTACACATTTTTCAAAATCCTCAATAGTGTATTTCCTATTCATACGTTTAAGTGTTTCATTACATCCGCTCTGAAGTGATAAATGAAAGTGGTTACAAATTTTATCTAATTTATTTAATCTTTCAACAAATTGTTCAGATATAAGATTAGGTTCTATAGAACCTAATCTTATTCTCTTTAGTCCTTCTATTTTATTAATATCTTCTAATAAATCAATTAATTCATATTTACTTTCAAAATCTTTTCCATATGAACCAATATGTATCCCTGTTATTACAACTTCTTGTATTCCGTTTTTTTACTATTTGTTTAATTTCTTGTATAACATTTTCTGGTTTTCTGCTTCTTACTCTTCCTCTTGCAAATGGTATTATGCAATATGAACAAAAATTGTCACAACCATCTTGAACTTTAACAACCGCTCTTGTTTTTTCAGAATAGGCTATTTCTCCATATTCTAAGAAATTTTTTTCTAGTTCATTATTAAATTTCTTATTGTTTTTTTCAATAAATTCTTCAATCTTCTCTACAACTTCTCTTTTATTTGAATTTCCCAAAACCAAATCAATTTCTTTTAATTTGTCTAATTCTTCTTTTGCTACTTGTGCATAGCAACCAACAGCAACAACGATGGCATTTTTATTTACTTCTTTTGCTCTTCTCAAAACTTGCCTTGATTTTCTGTCTGACATATTAGTTACAGTACAAGTATTAACTATATATATATCCGCGAATTCATTAAAATTAACAATTTCGTAATTTTTATTAATAAAACTTTGAATCATAGCATTTGTTTCATATTGATTAACTTTACAACCGCAATGTATAAAAGGCTACTTTTTTCAATTTCTCACCTCATTATTTTCTTTTTCCATCTAGTACATCTAGGTTTTCTAATGCTTTTCCTGTTCCTAGTGCTACACAAGAAACGGCATCTTCTGCTATTACAACAGTTATTCCTGTTTTTTCTTGTAATAATCTATCGAACCCATCTACTAAGCATCCTCCACCTGTCATATAAATTCCTCTATCACTAATGTCTGCTGAAAGTTCTGGTGGAGTCTTTTCTAAAACAGCATGAACTGCTTCAACAATCATCATTGCTGGTTCTTGTAAAGCTTCCATCATTTCGCTTGAATATACTGTTACTGTTTTTGGTAAACCAGTTGTTAAATCTCTTCCCCTAATTTCCATTTCCGAATCTTGCATTTTTGGGAAAACACATCCTATATTTATTTTTAAATCTTCAGCTGTTCTTTCTCCTATTATTACATTATGTTTCTTCTTAATATACTTAATAATATGTTCATCAAATTTATCTCCTGCAACTTTTAAAGAGCTACTAACAACAGAACCTCCTAGAGAAATAACAGCGATGTCTGTTGTTCCTCCTCCAATATCTACAATCATATTTCCATATGGTCTTGAAATATCTAAACCTGCGCCAATTGCAGCAGCTATAGGTTCTTCTATTAAATATACCTTTCTTGCTCCTGCTTGAGTTGCAGCATCTATTACAGCCTTTCTCTCTACTTGTGTTACCTGAGAAGGTATGCATATCATTATTCTTGGTGCAAAAATGAATTTTCCACATACTTTATTTATAAAATGTTTCAACATTTTTTCTGTAACTGTATAATTAGAAATAACTCCATCTTTTAAAGGTCTAGTTGCTATTATGTTTCCAGGTGTTCTTCCTATCATTTTTCTTGCTTCCTGCCCAACAGCCAAAACATCTCCAGTATCATTGTTTACAGCAACAACAGATGGCTCTCTTAATACTATTCCTTTTCCTTTTGCATATGCTATAACTGTTGCCGTTCCTAAGTCAATTCCTATATCTTGTCCAAACATTATCATAAAAAAATCTTTCCTCTCTTTATTTCAATTTTATTACAGATTTGTTGCAATTATATTACACTTTTTTATAAATATCAATATAATATCTTTATAAATACATATTTTTTTATTTTTAATATAAAATATTATATATAATGTTTAAGAGGATACTATGAGTCATATTTTTGATAAGAAAGCTAAGTCCAAATATATTTTCATATTTCAATTTATTATTTCGCTAATCATATTACTTTTTATTTTAATTATATACTCTTTCAAAATGTACCATATTCGAAAATCTGAAAAAATATCTAAACAATTAATAAATAATTTTAATATTAGTAATCTTTATACTAATACTAGTTTATCTAATATTAATAATTCATACTCATCTGCACAATCTAATTTTTCAGTTATTGGTATAATACAAATTGATAAAATAAATGTATCCTATCCTATTTTATCTGAAATAAACGATGAATTATTAAAAATATCTCCTTGCAAATTTTATGGTCCAATGCCAAATGAGCCCGGTAATCTATGTATAGCTGGACACAATTATGATAATGGCACTTTTTTTAGTGATATTACAAAATTGAAAATTAATGACATTATATGTATATACGATTCAAATGGAATTAAAAAAGATTATTATATTTATAAAAAATATGAAGTCTCAAGCTCAGATATAAGTTGTACAGATCAAAATACAAGTGGTAATTGTGAAATAACATTGGTTTCTTGTAATAATATAAATAACAATAGAATTATTATTAAAGCACGAGAATAATTACGATATAAGGAATATTTATCTGTTCATTAGAATTTTAATTTTCATAAAAAAACTGTTAGCAAAATGCTAACAGCTCTTATTTTTTATTTATTTTATTATATGTTATAATCTCTTATTTTTTTATATGCATATACAGCAGAACCTGCAAAAGCTATTATTATGAATACTATTGAAGAATCTAGCCCTGTTTTAGGTAAATTTGTACTATTGGTTAATGTATTCTTTTTAGTGTTTGTAGTATTTGCTGTATTAACCTTATTAACTGTATTAGCTGTATTAACTTTGTTAAGTGTATTAACAGTATTTGCTGTATTTGCTGCGTTTGCTGTATTTGCAGTATTTATTCTATTTAAATCTGTTAAATCTGTTTCATCATCTGCTGCATTTACAAATGTTGAAAAAATTATTAATGCACATATCATTATTATAACTAAACTTACAATTTTATATATTTTATTTTTATCCATATTTTTCCCCTTTGACAGTTCTTTAGTATTATTATTTTGTTTTCTCCATTATTTATACTATAAGTATCTTATATTTGCAATACTTTTTCAATATTTTTTTATTACATTTTTGTTACATTAAATCTAAATAGTACAATATCTCCATCTTGCATTACATATTCTTTTCCTTCTGACCTTACTAATCCTTTTTCTTTTGCTGCAACCATACTACCTTCTCTAATTAAATCATTGTATGATACTACTTCGGCTTTAATAAATCCTCTTTCTATATCTGAATGAATCTTTCCAGCAGCAGCTGGTGCCTTTGTTCCTTTTTTTATTGTCCAAGCTCTAACTTCAGGTTCTCCTGCAGTTAAGAAAGACATTAATCCTAACAAATCATAACTAGCTTTAATAACTTTATCTAATCCAGATTCATCTAACTCTAAAGCTTCTAACATTTCCTTCTTGTCTTTGTCATCTAATCCAGATAATTCTTCTTCAATTTTTACGCATAAGGGAATAACTTCTGATTTTTCTGTTTTTGCATATTCCCTTACCATATTAATTTTTTCATCATTTTCTGTATTACTCAATTGTTCTTCAGAAACATTTGCTATATATAGTATTGGTTTTCTTGTTAATAAATATGTTTCTTTTAACAATTCTTTTTCTTCTTCAGAAAAATCTATTGTTCTAGCAGATTTTCCTTGCTCTAAGGTTGCCTTTATTTTATTTAGTAGATCTAATTCTGCTTGATATTTTTTATCTGCTTTTAACATTTTAACTGCTTTATCAATTTTTTTATCTATTACTTCTAAGTCTGAAAAAATCAATTCCAAATTTATTGTTTCAATGTCTCTTAACGGATTTATATTTCCATCTACATGTACAACATTTGGGTCTTCAAAGCATCTTACTACTTCAACAATGCTATCAACTTCACGAATATGTGACAAAAATTTATTTCCTAAGCCTTCACCTTTGCTAGCACCTTTTACTAAACCTGCAATATCTACAAATTCTATTATTGCATGAGTTGTTTTTTCTGGATTATACATTTTTGTTAAAGCATCCAATCTTTCATCTGGTACAGGTACAACTCCAACATTTGGCTCTATTGTACAAAAAGGGTAATTTGCACATTCTGCTCCTGCATTTGTTATTGCATTAAACATTGTACTTTTCCCTACATTTGGTAATCCTACTATTCCTATTTTCATTTATAATCATTCCTTTTGCTTATTAATTATTTACTTATTCTATCAACATTTACTAACTATGTCAATAAAAATGCTTTAAGATATTTGTTTCTTAATTGACATAATTGAGATATTATTATATAATTATATTACTTTATATTTTAGGAGGCAGATATATGATTATTGCATTAGACTCACAATTGCG
>CAZTHC010000061.1:0-6142 GCA_964613425.1 uncultured Lachnospiraceae bacterium | reverse complement strand
TGAAACAATTAATATGAAATACACTAAAAGTATCATTAAATAAATTTAACTTAATAATAAAAAGTATTTATTTTTCAATACTTTCAGAAGATTTGAAAAAATAAAATATTTTTTTTTAAAAAAGTATTGACAAAGGACAAATGGTACTATATAATTCAAACAATGAAGCAGACAAATGGTACGAAGGTGGTGAGAAAATGAAAGAAATGACAATGAAAGACATTAGGATAAAGAAAAAATTAACTCAAGACAAAGTCGCACAAATTACGGGATTTTCTAAAGATTATATATCAATGATAGAACGAGGAAAACGTAATCCAAGTGATAATGCAAAAGCTAAATTTGCAGAGGCATATAACGTACCAATAGTTCAAATTTTTTTATCCATACAACGAACAAAGAATACTTTAAGTAAAAAGGAATAGTGAACAGAAAAAGAGATGTAAAGAAATGGCAACTAATATTTGTAGTAAATCAAGAATAAAGTTCGTAACAGTAAAAGAACTTGCAGAAGAATTAAGTACATCAGTTCAACAAATTTATAAAATTTTAAAAAATTATGAAATGGAACAATGTATAAAAAAAATTGGAACAGCTGGAATAAGAATTGAAAAAGAAAGATTTTATGAAATTCTAGAGCGAGTTTATAGATAAAAAATGAAAGGAGGTAATTATGAGCATAAAAGAAAAAAAAGCTTATAAAAAAGGTCTAACAGATATGAGTTTAGCAATATTTACAATATTAGCTTATACAGTAATGTTTATAGCAGTTTTAATAAAAACTGGAATATTAGTTTATTAGAAAGGAGGTAAGTTAAATGTTTAAAGAAGGAAAAAGTTTATTAAAAGCAAGAACAAAATCGTTAATAAATGCAGAAAATTTAGTACAAGAATTGTCTAAGGAAAATTTAGTATTATATAACGAAAAGAAAGAAATAGCGCAAGAAAACACACAACTAAAAGCAGTTATTTACACAATAAAAATATTATCAGAAAGTAATAAGTATAATAATGAAAAAATGTTTATAAATAAAATAAAAGAGTTAGTTAACGACTACCCATCAATAAACTAACTCAGAATTTAATCCAAATATAAATTCACTATTAAAATTATATCAAATAGAAAGGAAAAAGTCAAATGGAACAAATAGAAAATCCGATGATATTACCAGAATATGAATATAAAAAATCAATTTCAGATGATGTATGGGCTGAATTAGAAGATATTGCGTGGGAGGATATTAGAAATGAAAATTTATAAGGAGGAAGAAAAATGTTAAAAGATTATAAAGAGTTAAGACAAGTAAAAGTAAGTAACTATGTTGAACAAAGAGATGGAGCAGATTATTTGAATTGGGCTAAAGTAGTTGATTTATTGCATGAAAATGGAGCAGAACAAGTATATTTTGAGCCAGTTGTAAATAGCTTAACAGGAAGTAGCTTATATATGACAGACCAAACTTTTACTGATGGCAAAGGAAATACAAATAGAGTATATGAAACAGCTGTAAAAATTGTAATAGATGACCTAGAGTTTGTACAAAGAGGACCTGTGACAAATGGAAGTAATCCAGTAAAAGATAATTCAATGACACAACAAAGATTATGGAATTGTCAGACAAGATTATTCGTAAAAGGTGTAGCAATTAGAACTGGCTTGGGATTTGATTTATGGTTAAACGAAGAATTTAAAAATGAAAAAGAGAATTGGGAAGATGATTTATCAAAGCATGACATTTCTAAAATTAGAGAACGATGTCAGATTGCATATACTCAAAAATTAAAAAAAGGATTGTCAACAAAAGATATCGCCGAAAAATTAAATAAAACAGAAGATGAAGTAAAAGCATTGTTTAGCTATTTTGATACTTTAAGCACTTTTGAGAAGGAATTAAATAATATTGATACAGAGTCAAGATAGAAGTTATTTTATAGGTGCTTCAGATACGAGTATGGTGGTAGGAAATTGGAACACAAAAACTTTTGAAAAATGGTGGCTTGAAAAAATCTCAATCAATAAAAATAATTTTACCAATGATTCAATGAAAGCAGGAAATAATTACGAACACAAAATATTATTAGCTTTAAACATTCCAGATATAGAAATGGATAAACAAATAATAATTGACAGATTAAGAGTGAATTTAGATGGAAACACCAAAGATTGTATATATGAAGTAAAAACACATAACATTAACAATGAATTTAAAGTATCAAAACAATATTGGAGACAAGCACAGGTGGAAATGTATGCATATGTAAATAATTTATATATAGTTTCATACGCATTAGAAGAAAAAGATTATAACAATTATTTTAATGAAATCGATAAAAACAGATTGCAATTTCATAAGATAGAATATGATGAAAATTTTATCAACAATGAATATCTGCCAAGATTAAGGACACTATCTGAATATTTAAAAAATGGAAGATTTCCAAAGGAGGAAAAATATGAATAAAGTAGTTTTAATGGGAAGATTAACAAAAGCTCCTGAAACAAGATATACACAAACAAATAATATACTTGTTGCAAGTTTTTCTTTAGCAGTAAATAGAAGATTCACTGCTAAAGGTCAAGAAAGACAAGCGGATTTTATAAATATAGTTGCTTGGAATAAAACAGCAGAATTTGTGAGCAAATATTTTAATAAAGGGCAACAAATAGGAATAATAGGAAGAATTCAAACAAGAAATTTTGATGATGATAAAGGGGAAAAACATTACATAACGGAAGTTATTGCAGAAGAAGTATATTTTGCAGATGGCAAAAAGGAAGAACATAAAGAAGCACCTCAACAATTTGAAACATCACAAGATGATGACCTTCCATTTTAGGAGGATTATATGGAATGCAAAGGAAGATTAAAAGAACTAAATATAGACTTCCCCACAAATAAAGGAATTGTTTCACTTTTAATTAATAAAAACAATTTAGAATTAATCGAAGAATTAAAAGATAATGATTTATCTATAGAAATAAAAAAATATAGAGAAAAACATAGTTTAGATGCAAATGCATATATGTGGGTATTAATAAAAAAAATATCAGAAGCAACAGATGTTCCACCAAATGTAATATATAAGGATGCTATATGGAATATAGGGGCATATACAGTACTTCCACTTAAGACAGAAGCAGTTGAAGAATATATGCGTATTTGGTCTAAAAATGGTCTAGGTTGGTTTTGTGAGCCATTCACGAGTAAACTTAAGGGTTATACAAATGTAAGGGCATACCACGGTTCTAGTGCGTATAACACTAAAGAAATGAGTAAGCTTGTAGATTTAATAGTAGAACAATGTAAAGAATTAGGAATAGAAACTAAAACTCCAGCAGAATTAAGTATATTAAAGGAGGAGTGGAAATGAAAAAAGAGTTTTGCATTATGCCTTTAGATGAAAGATACAATATTGAAAGATATCCAGGATTAGAAAGAAATGAAATATTTGGAGGTTCTAATAGGCAAAGAAGCATAAAAGATGGACTAGTCGTTTTTGTAACACCAGAACAGCATAGAACAAGTAAAAACTCATTTCACTTAGCACCTAAAGAATGGCTGTGGCTTAAAATATTAGCACAAAAAACATGGCAAGAATATTACCATAAAACAAAAGAAGATTTTATTAGAGAATATGGCAAAAGTTACATCTAGGGTTAGACATTCAAAATCTAACTCTATTTTTACGAAAGGAGGAAACAATGTCACAAGATAAAGACAGTTTTGTATTCTATCGTAGTTATTATGAAGCAATGAGTGGACTAAAAGATAAGCAAAAGTTGCAGATATTTAATGCAATATGTGAGTTGTCACTTAATGATAACGAACAAAAATTAGATGGAATTTGTAAAAATATATTTATAGTAATAAGACCGCAAATCGTTGCCAATACTAAAAGATACGAAGATGGAAAAAAGCGGAGGAAGACCTAAAAAAGAAACCACTGGTTTTGAAAAAACAAAAACCACTGGTTTTGGAAATAAAAAACCTAATGTAAATGTAAATGTAAATGAAAATGTAAATGAAAATGTAAATGAAAATGATAATAATAATCAAGTGGGCGACAGTTGTGTTGACGGTCTACAAGAAGTTATTAATTTTTACAATAATAACATTGGAGCATTAACACCATTTGGATTGACAATACTAGAAGACTATGTGAAAGAGTTAAACAAAGATATCGTTATTTATGCAATGGAAATAAGTGTAGAAGCAAATAAACGAACAATACAGTACATAAAAGCAATATTAAATAATTGGCAAAAGGCAGGAATAAAAACTCTTGCAGAGGCTAAAGAAGAGAGCAATAAAAACAAGTCTAGTAGAAGAAATAATGAAACAGACGAAGAAAAACAAGCTAGAAGAACTAGAGAATTAAAGGAGGCGTTAAAAAAAGTTGGAGGAAGCTGAGTTTATTGAAGAAATAAGAAGTTTAGAAGCATTTTTCGAAAAAGAATTAAGCATAGAACAGATGAAAGACTGGTATGCAGAACTTAAAGAATATCCAGTTACTAAGATAAGAGTAGCAATAAGAGAGTGTAAAAGAAATTGCAAATTTTTACCTAAATTAGCCGAATTTTTAAACATAATTAGTGAAATAAAACTACAGCAAACAGAAAAAGAAAAGATACCGTGCAATAAATGTGATGGAACAGGATACATAGTTTATATAAAAAAAGTATTAAATGGAAATAAGATAATTCCATACACGTATACAGCAGTATGTAATTGTGGTAATGCTCAAAGATATGACGGAACACAAATTAAGGATAGTGAGCATAGAAGTAAATTCTATACAGAGTTAGAAAGTAATTTAGATAAAAATCAATATAAAGAAATTTACTCAAAGCAAGATAAAAATGTATTTTTATACTTCGAACAAAATTTGTGGAGGTAAATGATGAAACAAGTAAAAGTACAAGAAAGTTTGGAGAAGATTTTAAGAGAAAATCCAATAGCTAGAAATTTAAATGCAAATCAACTTTACAAATTATTTATAAAAACATTTTATCCAAACGAAGATTTTGAAAAGATATATGACAATTTTGAATTATATGGAATGCCAGCAATAGAAAGTGTACCAAGAGCAAGAAGAGATTTAGTAGAAAAACATCCTGAACTTGCAGGAAATGATGCAGTAGAAAATGCAAGATGGGATAAAGAAAAAGAAATGCATAATTTTTATGGTAGAAGAAGCTTTTGGAAAGAGAATATGAGACATATTCCTAGAATTGATTAGAGGACTAGCCTATGAAATATGGATATAAAGAATTAAAAGGAAAATGTAAAACTTGTTTATATAAATGTGGAAGAGTAGAAGATATAAATTTTAATGGAATAGAGAGATGCGAATATTACATAAAGGAGGAAACAAAAGATGATACGAATAGAAATACCATTAATGCCAAGAAGTAAGAAGAATAGTCAAAGGATAATAGTATGTAAAGGTAGACCTATGATAATTCAATCAGAACTATATAAACAATACGAACGAGAATGTGCAGTGTTTTTACCAAAGTTAGAAAATCCAATAAGTAGTCCAATAAATTTAAAATGCACATTTATAGTTCCAGATAAAAGAAAAAGAGATTTAACTAATTTATTAAATGCAATACAAGATATTTTAGTTAAATACAAAATACTAGAAGATGATAATTACAACATAGTAAACACAACAGATGGAAGTCAGATAATATACGAGAAAAATGTTGCTAAAACAATAATAGAAATAAATTTTAAATAAAGAAAAGGAGAATTTTATGAAAAATAAAAAGATAAAAGGATATAAAGGATTTAATGAAGATATGACATGTAGAGGTATGCAATATAAAGAAGGAGAAACTTACATAATGGAAGATAATCCAAAAGCATGTAGACAAGGATTTCATTTCTGCGAATATCCATTGGATTGCTTTAATTATTATAGTCCTAACAAAAGTAAGTTTTATGAAGTAGAAGCATTAGGAGATATAGATAAAGATTCTGATGATACAAAAGTTGCAACAAATAAATTAAAAGTAGGAGCAGAAGTAACAATTGCTGGATTAGTAAAAGCGTCAATTGAATATACAACAGAAAGAGCAAAAAAAGTAAAAGGTAGTACAACAATAAAAAAATTTGGAGCAAGTTCAGCAACTGGA
>CAZTHC010000060.1:0-6613 GCA_964613425.1 uncultured Lachnospiraceae bacterium | reverse complement strand
ATGCCATAGAGCATCCGCCGAATATTTCGATAAACTCTATCCTCGTCAACAATATAAAAATATTGTCCAGGCGCTTCAAACAAAACAAACTCCTTTCGTATAAATTTTCTACTTTTAAATTCTTAGTATATTATATTACAGTAAAAACTATTTTGTGGCAATAGTTTTTTAAAAAATACATTAAATTGGAAGAATTTAATTTAATGTATTGACATAAATGTAAAAAAATGGTAATAATTAATTATTAATTCAAAAAATTTTTTTCTAAAACACAAATTCCCAAAAAGTTAAAAATATAAATAAGATTGAAGGTGATAAAACAATTGCAAACAAAAAGACAAAATGATATAATTAAGGAGGACAAGCATGGACAATTTAAAAATTACTAACGATTTTGTATTTAAAAAAATTTTTGGCAAACAAGAAAATGAAGTTTTATTAAAGGATTTATTAACTAGTATATTAAATATATCGATACAAAAAATTCAAATAAAAAGTGACGTAGTATTAGAAAAAGTATTAGAAGAAAATAAGACAGGTATATTAGATATTCAAGCAATGGCTGATAATAATAAATTAGTAAATATAGAAATTCAAGTAAAAGATGAGTATAATATAAAAGAGAGAAGTTTATATTATTGGTCTGCAATGTATCATAATGGACTAGGTAAAGGAAATAATTATAAAGAAGGAATTCAAACAATAGCAATAAATATACTAAATTTTAATTGCTTTGAGGATGGACCATATCACGAGATTGGGAGAATTAAAAGAGATTATAATAATGAAATAGTGACAGATAAGTTAGAATTACATTTTATACAAATACCTAAGTTTAGAGAAAAAGGATTAAAAATAGAAAGTAACTTAGATGCGTGGATGCATTTTATAAATAATGAAAATAAAAAGGGGGTAGAGCTAGCAATGAAAAAAAACAATGTAATAAAAAAGGCAGCAAAAGAATTAGAATATCTGAGCGGGGATGAAGAAATAAGAAGAATTGCATTTTTAAGAGAAAAAGCAATTATGGATGAATATAATAATATAAGTAGTGCTAAAGAGGAAGGTCTGAAAGAAGGCATAGAGAAAGGCATAGAGAAGGGAATGAGACAGAGAAATATTCAAATAGCAAGAAAGATGATAGAACAAAAAATAGATATAAAAACAATAGCAAATATAACTGGATTAACTATAGAAGAAATTCAGCAGTTATAATAATTGAGGTACAAATATGTTTATAATAAATGAGGAATTAAAAAAGCTTCCTGCAAAGCCAGGAGTTTATATAATGAGAGATAAAAATAATACAATTTTATATGTTGGAAAAGCTGTATCTCTAAAAAATAGAGTAACACAGTATTTTAGAAAAACCAATAAAACTGTGCGTATACAAAAAATGGTTTCTTTAATTGACCATTTTGAATACATAGTTACAGACAATGAAGCAGAGGCTTTAATTTTAGAATGCAATTTAATTAAGCAAAATATGCCTAAATTTAATGTTCTTTTAAAAGATGACAAAACATATCCATATATAAAAATAGATACTAATTCAGATTATCCAAATGTATTTGTTACAAGAAGCATTCTAAATGACGGAGCAAAATATTTTGGGCCATATGCAAATTCAGGTGCAGCTAAAGAAATGGTAAGTTTTATTAAAGAAAAATTTAAGATAAGGCAATGTAAAGTATTTAAATCAAATAAGAGAGAATGCCTAAATTACCATATACATAAATGCTTAGGTCCATGTGCAAATTTAGTTTCAAAGGAAGAATACAATCAACAGATTAGTCAAATTATAATGCTTTTAGAAGGAAAAATAGATAAGATAATTAAACAATTAAAAATAGAAATAGAAGAAAAAGCGGGTAAGCAAGAATATGAGAAGGCAGCAGAATTAAGAGATAAAATGGTTGCAATACAGTTGGTTTCTGAAAAACAAAAAGTTTCAAACATTGATGAAAACTTTATAGATGTAATAGGATTATACAGAAATTCTTTAGAAGTATGTATAGAAATATTTTTTGTTAGAAATAGCAAAATGATAGGAAGAGAGCACTATTTTTATAGCGATTTAAAAGATATGGAAAATAAAGAGATACTATCTGAATTTATAAAGCAGTATTATTTAAATAAAATAGACCTTCCAAATAAAATAATGGTAAAAGAAGAGTTTGAAGATAAAGAAGTATTGGAAGAATTTTTAAGCAAAAAGGCAAATAAGAAAGTAATATTTAAAATACCAAAAAAAGGTGAAAAATTAAAATTTATAGAAATGGCAGAAAATAATGCTAAGATAACTTTAGAGAATAAGAATATGGCAAAATTAAATATTTTAAATGAATTAAAAGAAAAATTAAACTTAAGCGAGATTCCAAGAAAGATAGAAACTTTTGATATTTCAAATATTTCGGGGACCAATATTGTAGCAGGAATGTGTGTTGCAAAAGATGGTGTGATTAATAGAAATTTATCACGCAGATTTAAAATAAAAACAGTTTATAACCAGGATGATCCAAAATGTATGGAAGAAACAATAACAAGAAGATTAGCACATTCATTGAATAATAAAGAGGATGGATTTGGAAAATTACCAAATTTAATATTAGTAGATGGAGGAATAACTCAGATAAAAGCTGCTAAAAGAGCAGCAGAAAAACATAAATTAAATATTTCAATATTTGGTATGGTTAAGGACAATAAACACAGAACAAAAGCATTAATAGATGAAAATAGAAGAGAAATAGAGATATCAGAAGAATTGAAAAATTTCATAACAATGTTTCAGGATGAAGTTCACAATACAGCAATACAGTACCATAGAAAACTAAGAGAAAAAGAAATGACTAAATCTGTATTAGACAGTGTGAAAGGTATTGGAGGTAAAAAAAGAGAAGCATTATTAAAGAAATTTGGTAGTATAGAAGAAATAAAAAAAGCAAGTATAGAAGAACTTTGTGAAGTAAAAGGAATAACTTTAGCTATAGCTGAAGAATTAAAACGTATTTAGTTGAAGTTTTGTATACGATTGTGGTAATATAAATGTACCTTTAAAAATATATTTAATATTAGAATAGTTTAACGAGATGAATTAATGTATGATGATGAATCCGCCAAATCTCGTCGGGGTAGGACATTTTCTTTCTCCACGTTTTCGAAAGAAAAGTGCTACCCCTGCGTTTGGCTACTATGGTATATGAAAATAATTATATTTATCTAAGCTATTTATTAAAAATATTTTTGGAGGTAGATTATGGAATTTACAAAAGATAATTTTTTAGATACGGACAAGTTTAAAAATATTCTGGAAGGAAAAGAGACAAAAAAACAAAATAAACTTATTTCATTAATTAAAAATCATAAAATAATAAGCGGAGTGATAATTTTTTCTAGTGCATGTATGATAATTAATGCAATAATGGTTTTTAGCTTTTTTTCTATGCTAAAAAGTTTTATATGAAATAAAATTTCGGGTCGTCGAGGACGCCGACCCCTACAAATGAAAATATATTACCTGTGTTTAGCTATTACACTGATAAATATACTTTGGTGTAGGGACAAAGTTTCATCCCTGCCAGCAAAAATTATAAATGAAACATATTAAAAATATAAAAATGTAATTTGAAAGGAAAAAACAATGAACATAGCAAATAATTGGAAGGAATACGAAATATTAGATATGGCAAATGGAGAAAAATTAGAAAAGTGGGGAAATGTATGCTTGGTTAGACCAGACCCTCAAATAATTTGGAAACAAAAAAGCTTTAAAGAGAAGTGGAATAATGCAGATGCAGTATATAACAGAAGCAAAACTGGAGGAGGTAGCTGGGAATACCATAAGAAGTTGCCAGAAGCATGGCAAATTAAGTATAAAGAATTAACTTTTAATATAAAACCAATGGGCTTTAAGCATACAGGTTTATTCCCTGAGCAAGCTGTTAACTGGGATTTTATGATTAATAAAATAAAAGAAGCACAAAGACCAATAAAGGTATTGAATCTTTTTGCTTATACAGGAGGTGCAACAGTAGCATGTCTATATGCTGGTGCATCTGTTTGTCATGTAGATAGTTCAAAAGGAATGGTAGCATGGGCAAAGGAAAATGTTAGCGCGTCTAATCTACAAGACAAGCCAGTTAGATATATTGTAGATGACGTTATAAAATTTGTGCAAAGAGAAATCAGGAGAGGTAATAAATATGATGCAATAGTTATGGACCCACCTTCATATGGAAGAGGAGCTTCAGGAGAGGTATGGCAATTTGAAGAAAATATAGCAGATTTAATAAATTTATGTACGCAGGTATTAAGCGATAAACCATTATTTTTTCTAATTAATTCTTATACTACTGGAATATCATCTAAAGTATTAGAAAACCTTTTAAAATTGAATATGAAGCAAAATGGACACATATCATCTGGAGAAATTGGATTACCAATGAAGGATTCAGATTTAGTTTTACCATGTGGTATTTTTGGAAAATGGGAGGAATAATTTATGCAAAATCTAAAAATACTATATGAAGATAATCATATAATAGTAGTAGAAAAGCCTGTTAATATACCTTCACAAGGAGATAAAACAAATGATGAAGATATGTTAACTATAATAAAAAAATATATAAAAGAAAAATATAACAAACCAGGAGATGTTTACTTAGGACTAATACATAGATTAGATAGACCTGTTGGAGGAGTAATGGTATTTGCAAAAACTTCTAAAGCAGCGGCAAGACTTAGTGAACAGGTAAGAAATAAAGATTTTGAAAAAATCTATTTAGTAGTAGCAGATGGAAAATTCGAACAAGAACAAGGAGTTTTGGAAGATTATTTACTAAAAAACGAAAAAACAAACTTAAGTAAAGTAGTAGAAGAAAACGTGAAGAATTCAAAATATGCAAAACTAGAGTATGAAGTTTTAAAATATAGTGAAGAAATAAATTTATCTGTAGTAAAAGTAAAATTGCATACAGGAAGGCATCATCAAATACGAGTACAACTATCTAGCAGAGGACATAGTATTTATGGAGACCAAAAATATGGTACAAGAGGAAGAGGTAAGCAAATAGCGTTATTTGCATATAGCTTAAGTATATTACATCCAGTTACAAAAGAAAGAATGACATTTACGAGCTTACCAGAAAAAAATGGCACTTGGAAAATATTAGAAGATACAAACATATAGAATTTATGAAAAGTAAAAAAACACATATGAAAATTAAATTTTAAATTTTCATATGTGTTTTTTCATTGTTCATATACAAAATAAAAAATGATATCAAACTAGAAATAAAATCATCTTAATGAAAGAGGTGATTTTATTGATAGAAAAATTTTGCCTTTTCTTAACAAAAAAAATAAGAAAAAAAATGCCAGAAGTAGATGATGAAAGAGCAGAAGTAATAAACTATGGATTGCAATTAGTATTTGGAGAAATACCAAAAACATTTATTATGATAGGAATTGCAGTAGCACTTGGAATTTGGCAATTAGCTGTATTATCATTTTTGTTTATAATTCCATATAGAACATTTTCTGGTGGATTTCATTTAAAAACACATATTGGTTGTATAGTAGGAACAACAGTATTTTATTGTGGAAATGTATATTTAAGCAAATACATAATATTTGAACCAATGTTTATTAAATACATAGTAATAGTTGCAATTTGGGTATTTAGTATGATAATGATTAAGTTATATGCACCAGCAGATACAGAAAATGTACCAATATTAAGAAAAAAAGATAGAAGAAATAAGCAAATAGGTTCATATATAACAATGACAATAACAATAATAGCAGCAATATTTGTACAAGATAGAGTAATATCAAATATGTTAATGTTTGGAATGTTAATACAAACAATTTCGATAACAAGATTTATGTATAAAATAACAAGAAATAAATACGGATATGAAATATATAAAGAAGAGCAACTAGCTCAAAATTAATTGTTAATAAAATGTTTTAAGCCGGCAAAACATTTTGTTATATATGCGTAATATTATAAAAATTGAAGAGAACAAAATTCTTCGAATTTTGAAAGGGGAGATTTTTATGTTAAAATTTTTAGCAAAATTAGGTGAAAAATATGCGAAATCAACAAATACAGCATGCTTCATATTTTCAGTAATGCATCAACCTAAAATGCCAGCAAGCTTGGTAAAAAAAGATTAATTTAAATAATAAAATAAAAAAGTGAGTGTTTTAATATTTTAAAGCACTCACTTTTCATTTGTATGGGATCGTTACCTCAACGACCTACCTGTTCCTAATTTGGATATATTTCAAATTGTTGCTTAAAAAACTTATCATCTTTATTAGTATATAGATTTAAATTCTTAGATTTGTTCAAGTATTGTTTTACCTCCCACAGACCTAAACCAGACTTAACCTTTTTAGTACTAAAATCTTTTTCGAAAATTTTATTTACATCCACATCTTTATTTGTATATGTATTTTCAATAATTAATAATTGCACATTTTTAGCTTTTTGCATACGAATATTAATAACTTTTTCATCACATAAATTTGCAGCTTCAATAGCATTATCTAGTAAAATTCCTAAAATACGAGTAAATTCATAAATTTTAATATTTAAAGTATTTAA
>CAZTHC010000059.1:0-6824 GCA_964613425.1 uncultured Lachnospiraceae bacterium | reverse complement strand
TTCTAACGCTACATTATATATATGTCAACATTTTTAGACATATTAATTCATCCATTTTTTGGAGTAAATTAATTCATTTAATTCCCCTTTATTTTTACAATAGAAAAATATGGATACTTGATATCCATATTTTTTATATTGTTATTAGTCTCCTAAACATATTCCTATGTTTCTTGCTGTTTTTACTAAATCATGATCCATTGTTACTAAACGTACATTACTTTCTGCTGTTCCACCTTGTACTGCTCCTATTTTCTTGTTGTTTCCTACTACATCTTCTAGTGATATACTATCTAATTTTCCATCTTTTAATATTGTTAACACTCCAAACTTACCTTCCATTGCAAGTTCCATTGCTTTTGCTCCATATTTTGTAGATAAAACTCTATCGAATGCTGTTGGTGTTCCACCTCTTTGCATATATCCTAATGTTGTATTTCTAGAAGCTAGTCCTGTGCGTTTTTCTAATTCTTTTGCTACTATATCTCCGATTCCACCTAATTGTGTATTTATAACTCCTACTCCACCGTCTCTTGTGTCTTTTACTGTTAATGAACCACCTTTTGGAATTGCTCCTTCTGCAACTACTACAACGCTAAAGTTTTTACCCATTTTTTGTCTGTTTTTAACTGCTTCTACAACTTTTTCTATATCATAAGGTATTTCTGGAATTAATGCTGCATCTGCTCCACCAGATATTGCTGCTTCTAATGCTATCCATCCAGCATATCTTCCCATAACCTCTAAGCACATTATTCTGTCGTGTGTTTCTGCTGTTGTGTGTAATCTATCTATAGCATCTGATGCAACTGAAACTGCTGTGTTATATCCAAATGTTATATCTGTACAAGCAACATCATTATCTATTGTTTTTGGAACTCCTATTACATTTAATCCTCTTAAAGAGAAATCTCTTGCAGATTTTTGTGTACTATCTCCACCTAAAGTGAATATACAATCAAATCCGTCTTCTTTAACATTTTGTACACATTTTTCAGATAAATCTTTATATACAACTTCTCCATTTTCTTCTACTTTATAATTAAAAACATTTGCATTTAAAGATGAACCTATTATTGAACCACCTTTATGTAATATTCCTGAAGCTGTATCTGCTGTACTTAATTTAATGTAGTTATTGTTTAGTAAACCTCTATATCCATCGATAAACCCATAACATTCTACACCATTTTTTTCTGCTGTTTTTACTATTGCTCTTATAACTGCATTAAATCCTGAAACATCTCCGCCATTTGCTAAAATTGCTACTTTCTTTAACATAAAAAAACCTCCTAAATAAATTGAGTAGTATATAATACTACAAAAAATTGATATTTGTATTATATAACATTTACAATTTTATTTACAAGGCTTTTATGAAAAAAATGTCTTTTTTTAGTATATAATTATTTATTTGAAATGTGAATGTGCTCTATTGTTGTTTCTAACTCTCTAATAATGATATTTTGAATTTGCGAAATTTCTTCTTGTGATAATTCTTCTTTGTTTACTATAACATTTATACTTTCATTATTTATTAAAATTACAACATCTTTGAATCCCTTTGTTTTTATTAGATTTTCGCTTATCATAATTGCATTTTTCTTTTCGTTAAGTTTTGTAATTTCATTTGCAGCTATTGCTTTTTGTTCTGCTGAAATTGAATCGTTCTCATACATTTTCTGGTATGTTTCTATCATTTGTGAATACATTTTTTCTCTTTCTAATCTAGATTCAGCAAAATAATCTGTTTTTATAGCTGTATTGTTTGTATTTACAATTACATTTTCTACAGTAGATGTGCTACTTACTAGAGTTGCATCACCTATTCTTTCTGTGCTGTCTGCAAGCATTGTACTTGTTTCAATTGCATTTGTTATTTTTTCATTATTATTCATATATGATAAATAACCTACTGCCATTAAGGCAATTGCAGACATTCCTATTAATAATTGATTTTTTTTGAATACTTTGAAAATCATTGTTACCCTCCAATATATAAATTTTATTATGACTAACACAAATATGTGTTAAAATTACAATATAATTGACGGGTCGTCGAGGACGCCGACCCCTACAGTTTTCAATTTAAATTTTTTCCATTTCAAACACTTGTATTTTATATGTAGCTAGCCCTGTAACTGCTTCTACTGCTTGTGTTATATTTGTTTTAATTATTGCATCATTTGCTCCTTCTGCAATAACAATTGCTCCTTCTATTTTTGGCATTACCACTTTTTGTGTTATTGGAACTTTAGTTCCAGAGTTTTCTTCATATACAACATCTTTTTTACTGTCTGTTTCTTGGATAGTTCTCTTTCCTCCATTATTATCGGTTTCTTCTGTTACACTTTCAGTTAAATTTTCGTTATACATTGCTACAATTTGGCTACTTTCATTATATGTAATTAGAACACTAACCTTACCAACTCCATATATTTTTGATAATATGTTCTCTAATTTTTCTTCTAAATCCTTTTCAGATGTAGAGGTTTCTGTTGTATTATTTATTGGTATATTTGCTAATTGTTTATATTCGCTTTGTTGAAGATTTGAATTTTCTTTTGAATTATCTTTCCAAATAACATTTATTGCAACTATCGTAATAACTAACAAAATAAGAAAAACTACTAAGTTTTCTATTTTCTTTTTATTTGGAATATCTTTTTTTGTTATTAATTCCTTTATTTTTTCTTTAAGCATAAACTTCTCCTTTGTTATTCATTAATTATAATTTTGTCTTTTGAAATATTGTAATTCAAGTATAAAATTTCTTTTACTTCTTGCTTTATAGAATCATCTACATTTGTTGAATTACCTATTTTAACCTCTTGAACTGCTTTAATGTCTTTTGTATTAATATTTAATTTAATTGAATTTATTGTTTTATAATTATTTTTATCTATATCTAATTTTATATATGTAACCGCATATCCTTTGTTTTCAAGTTCTTCTTTAATTGCATTTGTTATGTTTTTTTCATATAGTACATTAATATTTTGTTCTGTAGTTGTTTCTAATGCTTGAACTGTTTTATTTGAATTTATTATTACATTTTCATATTCAGTTACAGCTTTTAAATCTAAAGAAGTATTGGTGAATTTTGTAATAACAGGACCTATTATGGTAAAAAGCAAATATAATCCCATTACCATTTTTATATATTTTTTGTTTTTTCCTTCAGGTAAAATTAATTCTAAAATTGTAACAATTATTACAGATGTAACCAAACTGTTCGTCCAAGAATTTATCCAACTCACCTAATATTTCTCCTATCTATACATCATTCCTGTATTTGTCACTTTTATTGCTATTGTTGTTCCAATAATGAATAAAACTGAAATAAAACAAATAATAGCTAGTAAAATTTTAAAGGTATCACCCATATGTCCTAAAAGTTTTACAATACTTTCATCTGCAATTGGTTCACAAAGTGCAGATGCTAAATTATATATAATTGTAAGTGCTGCTAGCTTAATAATTGGAATTATACAAATACCTAATATAATTATTATTCCAATAAATCCTAGCGCGTTTTTTAATAATGCTGCACAACCAATTACTGAATCTGTTGCATCACTTAAAGCTTTTCCTATAATAGGAATTGCATTTGAAGCAACAGCTTTTACTGTTTTAGCTGTTAAACCATCTACGCTGCTTGTTAATGTTCCTTCTAATGATAAAATACTAACGAATATAGTTATAATTATTCCTAAACTCCAAATAATACCGGATTTTAAAAATTTACCTAATTTATTTATTTGAACTTTATTTGAAATATTCGAAACAATTCCTAAAACAGTTGTAACAAGAACTATAGGCAGTATTATTATATTTACAATATTACTTATAAAAACTACACAAAAAAGTATTATTGGTTGCATTACACTTGCTGAAGCTATATTTCCAGTTGTAAGCATCAAAGTCATCATAATTGGCACAAGCACATTCATAAATTCTGTCAAGTTTTGTATACTATCTCTTACCATTTGTACTATTTCTGTGAAATTATACATTATTAATGTAACAATTAATATATATTGAACATAATATGTAATTTTAGAAACACCTGTATTACCTAAATTTTCACCTATGCTCTTTATAATGCTATGTATAACTATAATTATTAAAACGCTTCCTAATATTTTTATAGACGTTATAATTTCTTTTACTGCAAAATTAAATATTTTATCAAAAAATCCTTTGTCTTCTACCTCTCCTTTAATTGCAACATCCAATAAATTAGATGTATCTAAATCTGGAAAAATATCTTCGGTATATTTTTGGCTTTGCTTTAAAAAATCACTGATGTTTAATGCTTCTTTTTGTGAATTAATAATTTCATCTGTAGCATATACAGGAGTTACTATTAATAATAAAATAAATAAAATTAATACAATTTTTTTCATATGTACTTTATCCTTTTTAAGGTAATATTTTTAATATCAATTCTAATAATGCTGCTATTATAGGTATAGATAATGAAATAATTAATACTTTCCCTCCTAGGTCTACCTTTGATGCTATTGCAGTTTCACCAGAATCATTACATACGCTTACTGCAAATTCAGTTAAAAATGCAATTCCTGTTATTTTAAACAATACTTCTAAAAATTTAGAATTAACACTTCCTTTACTAGATAATGCTGTTAATAATCCTATTATTGCGGATAACTTATCCATTACCATAACTAAGATTAATATTCCTGCTGCTAAAGCTATGTATATAGCAAATTCTGGTTTATATTGTTTTATGATTATTATTAAAATTAATGATGTTAAACCAATTCCAATTATTTTAATTACTTCCATACTTTTTCCTTTATAAATTAAAAATTGTTCTTACTGTATTAAATAATGTGCTTATTTCTTTTATAACCATTGTTAATACAATAATTAATCCTGCTAAGGTTGTCATCATTGCTTGGTCTTCCCTTCCTGCTCGTACGAGAACTTGGTGTAATACTGCAACAAGGATACCAATAGCAGCTATTTTAAATAATAAATTTATATCCATATGTAAATTTGCCTCTCTTTCCATTCTCATTACAATAGAATTATTACTATACCTATTCCAAATACCATTCCTAATGTTCTATATAGTTTTTCATTCTTTTCTTTTTCTTTTTCTGCGATTTCAATTTGTGTACTTATAAAAGATTTTGTTAATTCTATTTGACTTATTTGTCCATCTATATCTGTTGTTCCAAGTAGTTTTCCTAATCCTTTAACAATTTCTTTATCTTCTTCATTAATATTTAAATTTGTATATTTTAAAGCATATTCCCATGCTTCACTGGCAGATTTTACCTTCATATATTTAACTGAATTTCTAAACAATTGAGAAATACTCTCTTTAAACATCCCAGAAATAGATTCAAATACTTCCGGTATTGGTTCATATGTATATTTAATTTTAGTTTCAAAAATATTTAATGCATTCTTTATATCTTTTAACTCATCTACTCTATATACATATTTCTTAGATATTAAAATACCAATTATAGAACAGGTTAAAAATATAAACAAAAAAATAATAATTCTAATAAATAACATATTTTTATCTCCTATATATTATATTCATGCTTGTCCATTTTTAGAACATTAAAATATTTGAACATATTCTGTACTGTTATTATTAAATGCATATATACTTTGAATTTCTCCTTTATTTTTACTATCTAAAAATATTATTCTATTAAAAATATATAAATTAATTAAATTCTTTATAGCGGGATTCAATAATAAATCTTCTAATTTCTCTCCATGAGCGGTAAATATTCCTTTAACTCCAGAACATATAGCATAATTAATTGCTTCGACATCTTCATTACATCCTATTTCATCTGCCACAATAACATTTGGAGACATAGACCTTATAAGCATTTTCATTCCTATGTTTTTAGGTATATTATCTAATACATCTGTATTTTCTCCAATATCATTTTGCGGAATCCCTTTGTACATTGAAGAAATTTCACCTCTTTCATCTACTAAACCTACTGTAATTCCGTTAAAATCTAACCTTCTAATTCCATTACTTATTTGCCTTACTAAATCTCTTAGAATTGTTGTTTTTCCTACGCCTGGTGGTGAAGCTATAATTGTGTTGTATACTGTGTTTTTTTCAGTATTTAACACGAATTTTAAAATTTTATTGCTACAATCTAAAATTTGTTTTGAAACTCTAAAATTTATACTTGAAATATATTTAATATTAATAACTTTATTACCTTCTGTTACTACATTTCCAACAACTCCAATTCTATGCCCACCATTAATTGTAATATACCCGATTACATATTTCGCTTTGATATGTATATATTGAATTTTCGCAAATTCTTTGTAATATAAGTAAAATGTCTTTAGAGTTTACTTTATATGCGATAATTCTATTAAATTTGTTGAATTTTAATATTATATTTTGAGAATTTCTTATTCGAATCTCTTCTAGTTCATTAATATTATTTTGAATTTCATTTGATAGTAAAATAGATATATTTTGAGGAAAATAATTTAGAATTTCTTGAGTTTGCATATAGTTATCACCTTTATATAAATATATGCAAATTTTAAATTTTTAGAACAATTTTTTTGTCTAATAAAAAACGAAACATATTGTAATTGGTATGGCTTGGTGTCCTTGACGATTCACAATTAAACAACAAAGTTTATAGCACAAAAAAAGAGCGAAAATTCGCTCTTTCAAAATAATTTTTTATTCTTCCCAGTTATGATATATATCAGCCACATCGTCTAGTTCTTCTAATTTTTCAATTAATAATCCCATTTTTCTTGAACCTTCATCATCAAGGCTTACATAT
>CAZTHC010000058.1:1717-6858 GCA_964613425.1 uncultured Lachnospiraceae bacterium | reverse complement strand
ATAGATTGAGAGGATATGAAGTTCCAGAAGCTTGAAGAACAGCAAAAGGAACAGCAATAGTTAATTTATTAAGTTTAGATCCAGGAGAAAAAATTTCTGCAATAATACCAATACAAAATTTTGCTGATGGAAAATATTTACTTTTTGCAACAAAAGATGGACTAATTAAAAAGACAGCTTTAACGGAGTACAACTCAGCAAGAAAGACAGGATTAAAAGCTATTAATTTAAAAGATAACGATGAATTAATAGGCGTAAGACTTACAGATGGAGAAGATAATGTTGTATTAGTAACAAATGGCGGAATTGCAATTACTTTTGATGAAAAAGATGTACGACCAGTTGGAAGAGTCTCACAAGGTGTTATAGGGATAAGATTAGATGATGAAGATTTTGTAATAGGAATGGAATCAGTAATAGGTGGAAGCAAATCTACATTATTAGCCATAACAGAAAATGGTTTTGGAAAAAGAACAGAATTAGATGAATATAGAGTTCAAACAAGAGGTGGAAAAGGCGTAATAACATATAAGGTTACTCCAAAAACAGGAAAAATAGTAGGAATAAGAATTGTAGAGCAAGATGATGATGTAATGTTAATTACAGATACAGGAACTGTTATAAGAATAAATGTATCAGAAATTAGCATTTTAGGAAGATCTACACAAGGAGTAACATTAATGAGAACACATGAAGGCAAAGTTGTAAGTATAGAAAAAATATCTGAAAAAGAAGAGGAAGACAATTAGTAGATAAAAATTTATAAGCATAGATAGCAACCAATAATATAGAAAAATATTTGGTTGCTATAATGCTATTTAATATTCAAAATAAAAATAGTGTGAGTAATCAATGAAAAATAGGGCCGAGCATTACTCGTATAGAAATCAAAAAACATATAAATGGAGATAAAAATGAAAGTAATAGTAATATGTATAAGTAAAGTAATATATTTTATTGGCAAAATATTGCATAAAGGTAGCAGTTTGCCTGGAAAAATAGCACTAAAGTTAGATAAAAATATATTAAAAAAATTAATATTACCAGAAAATATAATAATGATAACTGGTAGTAATGGAAAAACTTCAACAACAGAAATGATATATAAAGTATTTAAAGATAATGGTTATGACGTAGGATGTAACAGAGAGGGATCTAATCAAATAGAAGGCGTAACAACCATGATTTTAAATTCATGCACTATTACAGGAAAAGTAAAAAAAGATGTTTTAATAATAGAAAGTGATGAAAGATATACAAAATATACTACAAAATATGTAAAACCTAAATATTTAATAGTAACAAATCTATATAGAGATCAAATGACTAGAAACGGGCATCCAGAATTAATATATGAAATAATTAAAGAAGCAATTTCTGATGACATACATTTAATATTGAATACAGACGATCCATTATCTTCATTATATGGTTATAATAGAGAAAAAGTAACTTATATAGGAATAAATGAAAATGAATTAGATAGTAAAGAACAAATGTCAATTTATAATGATACAAAGTATTGCCCAAATTGTAAAAAAATGTTAAAGTATGAATATTATCATTTCGGAAATATTGGAGGATATCAATGTGAAAACTGTGGGCACAGTAGGAAAAATCCAGATTATGCAATTACAAATATTAATTTAGATTCAGGGAAGATAAAAATTAATGAAAAATATGAAATACAAATGAGTTTAAGAAGTATATACAATGCGTATAATGTACTTGCTGCTTTTGCTGTAGCTAGTCTAGATGGAATTAGAGAAGAGAAAATATTAGAAACATTAAATAAATATATAATAAAAAATGATAGAGTACAAAACTTTGAAATAAGTGGCAAAAGAGCAATGCTATTAACATCAAAGCATGAAAATTCAATTTCATATAATCAATCATTACAATATATAGTAAGACAAAATGAACCATGTACAGTTGTTATAATAGTCGATGCAATTAGCAGAAAATATTTTACAAGTGAAACTTCTTGGTTATGGGATATAGACTTTGAAATGTTGAATTCTAATTGCGTAAAAAAAATTATTATAGCTGGTAAATATGTACATGACCTATCTGTAAGATTGAATTATGCAAATATTAACAAAGAGAAGATAATTGCAGAAGAAGATTTAGATAAAATGATGGAAGATGTAAAAAATGGAGAAGAAAACTTTATATATGTTGTTACATGTTTTTCAGACAGAATGAAATTTATGGATCGAAGATAATAAGATATTTATTAGAGTAGGCTTGAAAGGTGGTTTTTATGGAGATAAAATTGTTACATTTATATTATGATATAATGAATTTATATGGAGAATATGGAAATATAAGGGTATTAACAGAACATATAAAAGACCAAGGGTTTGAAGTAACAATAGATAGAAAGACAATCGGAGAAGAAAAAGATTTTGATAAATATGATTTTATATATATTGGATGTGGTACTGAAAAAAATTTAAAAGTAATTTTAGAAGATATAAAAATAAACAAAGAAGATTTAGAAAAATACATAGAAAGCGGAAAAGTCATATTATTAACTGGGAATAGTTACGAAATATTAGGAAAAAGTATAGATGAAATTTCTGGATTAGAAATATTTAATTTTAGTGTTGAAACAATAGAAAAGAGAACAATAACAGATGTAATTTGCACAAGTGAGATATTTAAAAATAAGATAGTTGGTTTTATAAATAATATGAGTAAGATAGGAAATAACGAAAATACATTTTTAAATATAGAGTGGGGGTTAGGAAAAGAACAACAAGAGGGAGTTCTATATAAAAATGTATATGCTACTCATTTAATAGGACCAATATTAGTAAGAAATCCAGAAATATTAAGTTTTATTGTTAAAAAAATATGTGAAAATAAAGATGATAACTTTATATATAAAGAAATAGAATACTTAGATGAACAAAGAGGTTATGAATTAGTTTTAAAAGAGTTAGAGGCTAGAAATAATAATAAATAAAATATAATTATAAGGAGAAAAATATGGGATTAGTTAATTTTGCATTAAGGGGAAATTATAAAGGTTTTTATGAAAAATTGAAAGGAATATCTAAAATAAACGGAAAGTCTCCAATTTTAATGTTTATAGATACAGCAATGTCTACGGTTTTAATAGGTTCTGGGTTACAAGATTATTTGAACTATAAGTTTTATGAAAAGAGTTTTAAGGAAAGAAAAACGTATGTAACTATAGGGAAAATGGCAAAATATTATAAGAAGTTAGCAAGTGTAAAATATTCAGAATTTATATCAAACAAAGTTAATTTTCATAAGGAATATAAGGAATTTGTAAAAAGAGATTGTATATCTTCAGAGGATAGTTACGAAAGATTTGAAAAATTTGTAAATAGCCATGAATATTTTGTTATGAAACCTTCAAAAGGGTTAGGTGGAGCAAATGTTACAAAAGTATGCAGCAAAGAAATACAGTCAAAAAAAGAATTATTTAATAAATTAAAAAATGACGAATTTTTTATAGAAGAGTTAATTATACAAGATGAAAAATGGGGAGTTTTAAGCCCTAATAGTATAAATACTTTAAGAATAATGACAACAGTAGTAGGAGAAAATGTTAAAATAATATTTGCAGCAGCCAGAATAGGAAGCGGGAAAACAATAGCAGATAATTTCCATCAAGGAGGACAAGGAGTAATTGTTAATTTAGAAACAGGAAAATTAATAGGAAATGGAATAGATAAAAATTTAAACGAATCAGAAAAGAGTATAACTAATATAGTATTTGATGGATTTGAGATTCCATATTGGGAAGAAATAAAAACAATGGTGAAAAAGGCTGCTTTGGTAAATAAAAATATAAATATAGTCGGATGGGATGTTGCAATAAGTAATAATGGTCCAGTAATTATAGAAGGAAATAGTGGTCCAGGATTTGATTTAGTGCAAGTTTTAATGAAAAAAGGTACAAAGTATATGTTAGAGGACTTAAAAAAGGAAGTAAAAAAATTTAATAAATAAATAATAAAAAATAAAATAATGAATATATTAGAATATATTCATTATTTTATTATATTTTGGAATTAAGCCTTCTTTTGTGTTAGATAAGCTTGATTTAACTTGAAAAACTCCAGGAAAACAATTTCCTTCAACTATAACAGGGCCATCTTTGCTAATAGCAATATCCCATCCTACATAAGAAACTTCCGGTACTATTTTTGCACATTCTTCTACTAAAGAAATTGCTTCATTGAACATTGGAACTTTAAATCCAACAATTTGTGTTTTAGAAACTGGATGTTCAAAATATATATTATCTTCTTGGTCAATTGCTTCTACAAAAACAACTCCATCGTCATTAAGATAGGTATACATACCTCCACTAGAGAAATTATCTACAATTCCACCATTACCAATTTTTAAAATTGCTTGTAAAAAATGGAAAACCCCATCTTTATAAAAAGTAAATATTCTTAATGTATTAACAGATTTATCATATAACACATTCATTTTTTCATCTTGAGTGATGCCTTCTTCAACTAATAACTGGTTATTCCCTAACAGTTTAGAGTATAATTTCTCTGCTTCAGAATCAGTAGTATAAGTAAATTTTTCTATACCTTTCCCACCAGCAGAATCAATGGGTTTTACAATAATATAATCATGTGATTTTATAAAGCTTACAAAATCATCAATATTATTATTAGACAAATATAACCAGTCTCGTTTCAAAAATTTATTGAAAAGTTTGTTAAATTCGATTTTATTGTCAAATTTATAAAAACTTGATTTATCATTAAATCTTTTTACAATTTCAATATTTTTTCCACGGGTTAAATATGTTTTTCGTTGTTTTCTATTTAAATTATAGAATTCAAATTCTTGATAATCGTAATATCCAGCTTGATATGCAATACCACAATATATGATGTCTAGTAGAACAAAAAGAAAGGGCTTTCTAATTTTCTTACTAAGAGTTTTTGTTATCTTAAACATATTTCTATAATCAATGCGTTTAATCATTTTAAGTAAGTGTTTAGCAGAACTCATATATAATCTCCTATATTTTCTATTTTTTTAAACGTATGTCTTCACCAAAAAATCTACAAATATTATAATTTTCAGCAAAACGAGAGACAATTCTTTCGTCATAAGTAGAAAATAAATTCTTT
>CAZTHC010000058.1:0-1707 GCA_964613425.1 uncultured Lachnospiraceae bacterium | reverse complement strand
AGATATTATTGTTTTTGATGAATTTAATAGTCTAGTATTGATAATATTGAAAAGTTCAGAAAATTTCATACTGTTAATACTTTCGGTTCCTAAATCATCTATAATTAGCAAATCGACACTCAGAATGTTATTTATTGTGTTTGGATTACTATTTTCCTTATTAAACTTACAGTCAATAATAGAATCTAACATATTAGGGGCTGTCTGATACAATATAGTTTTACCTTTTCTCAATAATTCATTTGCAATACAACTTGATAAAAATGTTTTTCCTAATCCAGTATTCCCGATAAATAATAAATTTTTTTCATCAGTTGAATCGAAATTATTAATAAAATCTTCACAAATTTTCTTTATAATTTTAATATTCTCTCGTGGAGAAATATCGGAATTATATAAATTCTTATCTGCATTATTTGAAAATAAGTCAAAATTAAATTTATCAAAAGTCTGATTTGCAAGGCTATTCAAGTTTGATTTATTATATTCTAAGTTATAAATTTTTTGTTTTAAGCAAGAACACATTGTACTTGCTGAGTTTAGATTATTTATAAATCCAGTATCATTGCAAAGGGTACATTCGTAATGAGGCTTTAAAAAATTCTCATCCAAATTTAAAGACTTTAATATATTGTTTCTCTCAGATTTTAAGGATACATATTTTTCTTGTAATTCCAATAAAAGATTCGAATCATTAGTTATTAGCATTTTTTTTACAGTAGAAATAGAATAATTATTAAGTGATTTTTCTATTTCAAGTAATCGTGGGTTTTTTGCATATAAAATATCTTTCCTCTTTAATAAATCTTTTTCAGCAAATTCACGTTTGTAATCATATTCAGATAAAAGCGTTTTTAAAATAGAATTTTCCAAAAATATCACATCCTTTTAAGAACTTTTTTTGTTATTAGCATATAAAGAGTCAAAATTTTCGTAATTTCTTTGATCATATGAGTTGTATCCGGATTTTTTTTCTAAATTTTTAATGTTTTGATTTTTTTCTTTAATTGAATTTAAGAAGTTTTCAATATCTAATGTGGTATTTAAATTTCTATCATGCCAATCTGAAAGCAATTTATCTAAATAATCAAAACTTGGATTAGATTTTGAAGTTGTTTTCTTTAATGCTATTTCTATAATTTCTAAAGAATAAGAAAAATCAACAGTCCACTTTTGTATATAAGCTTCTTCAAATTGAGTTAATTGGCGTGAAAGACCTAATTTTTTTGAAATTTGTTTTTTTATGTTGTAAAAGATTTCTTGTTTCTGTTCATATTTCTCCAAATCTGTAAACGTTTTTATATTGTTTTTAAACCAAGCATCTGCAACAGTTTGTACATAATTTCTGTGTAGAGCTGATTTATTATAACAATAATTAAATAATGCTAGCATAACTTGTTCATCAAAAGAATATTTTTTAAACCAAAGGTCAATATCAGAATACCATGAAGGAGACATTATCCCTTGAAAATATGAATTATTTATACTCTCGATTGCTTTAATTCTGTAATTATTATTTTCCATATTATCTTTAGAAATAGTAAACTTGGGAGAATATAATTTATTTAATTCAATTTCCTGAATATTATTAATAATATATCCATTCATTTTTTTTGTAATTAAATTATTATTTTCTAAATTAATAAAAGCATCTTGAATTATTTTAAATGCCATTGGACAAAATTTACTGCAGAACGTTTCAAACAT
>CAZTHC010000057.1:0-7005 GCA_964613425.1 uncultured Lachnospiraceae bacterium | reverse complement strand
AAAAACTATTGAAAAAAATAACATAATATTGTATAATATACACGCATTATAGTTTTTATTACAGGAATATTATATATATATTACAATTCCATTAACAATATTGACATATTTAAAATTAGGAATAAAATGTATATATCTAAGAGGTTAACGAAAAATAATGAGAATTATTAGTGGAACTGCAAAAGGTACGAAATTGAATACTTTAGAAGGATTAGAAACTAGACCAACATTAGACAGAGTAAAAGAATCTTTATTTAGTATAATACAATTAAAAATACCAGATTCAAATGTATTAGATTTGTTTGCTGGAAGTGGTGCTTTAGGAATTGAAGCATTAAGCAGAGGAGCAAGCAAGGCAGTATTTTGCGATAGTAATTATAGTGCTATTAAAATAGTAAATCAAAATTTAGAAAAAACTAAACTTTTAAATAAAGCAAAAGTGTTAAATACAAATTACAATAGTGCTTTAGAAAGTTTAAGTAATGAAAAATTTGACATAGTTTTTTTAGACCCACCATACAAAACAAATTTTGTAGAAAAGTCAATTGAAAAAATTTTAAAATTAGATTTACTGTCAGAACAACGGAATTATAGTTGTAGAAACAGATGAAGAAAAGGTTATAGAAGAAGTAAATAATCAAAATATTAATATATACGATGCAAGAAAATATGGAAGAGTAACTCTCATGTTTTTGAATCGAAAGGGGTAAAACAATGGAAATTTTTACATTACTTGAAACATTAGAAGACATACTGGAAAAAGCAAAAAAAATACCTTTTACAGAAAAAGGTGTTATAGATAAAGAAGAAATGCTAGAAATAATTAAAGAAATAAGATTAAAACTTCCAGATGAACTAAAACAAGCAAAGTGGATAAAAGAAGAAAGAGGACGTATATTGCAAGAAGCTCAAAAAGAGGCAGATGCTGTTGTTAAGGAAGCTGAAAACAGAATTATTGCTATGATTGATGAGCATGAAATAACAAGAAAAGCATATGAACAAAAAGCAAAAATAATTGAAACAGCAAATGAAATGTCTAGAGAAATTTCAAAAGGAACTAAAGAATATGCAGATAGCATATTAGAAAACCTTGACGAAGTTATTCAAAACGTTAATAGTTCATTGGCAGAAGCTTTACAAAATTCAAATGCAACTTTAGAAGAAATTTCTAGAATGATTCAAAACAACAGAAGAGAATTAAAATAAATATAGAAGTCAGAAGACGGAATTCGGAAGTCAAAAGCTATTTTAAAAGCATAATGAATGATTTCAGAATTCCATTTTTTTTGCATAAACAGTATACAGAGGATAATATAAAGTAATTTATAAATTTTTTTGTAGGGGTCGGCGTCCTCGACGATCCGGTTTTCAGAGAAATTACTAAGAGTAAGGAGGAAAGCAAATGGGTAGAAAGAGAAAATATAAGAAACAAAAAAAGGCAAGAAAGATAGATTTAGCAGTAGTTTCATTAATAGTAATAAGTATGTTGCTTGGATTATTAATATATACAAAATCTGGTTATATAGGTGAAAACTTAAGCCCACTTCTTGGAGGAATTATAGGATGGATTAAATACATAATTCCAATAGGAACATTTGCAATTGCTATTTATTTAATATGCGACGATAAAGAATACGCTTCATCAAAGCTTACACAATACTTAGTTTTAATACTTTGTGTAGCAATATTTATGACAATATATCAAATATCAACTAAAGCTTTAAACTCAACAAAAGAGTTTTGGGATGTAATTTCAGATGCTTATAAATTAGGAGAGAAAAATATAGGCGGCGGAGTTGTAGGAGCTATATTAACAGTTCCATTAGTAAATTCAATAGGTATGGCAGGGACAATTATACTTACTATTGGAATAACTTTAATAGATTCTATATTTATGTTTGGAATAAAGCCAGCAACTCTTTTAGCAAATACAGTAAAAAATGTGAAAAAGCAAAAAGAAGAATTAAAGAGTGAACAAGAAGAATTAGCAAAACAGTTAAGAAAGGATAATAGTAAAAAAGGAAAAGTTGAAGAAATTTCTTTAGAACAAATTAAGATTAATTTAGATGAAAATGGCGAAAGAAAGAAATTAAGCAAAAAAGATAATGATATGGCTCAAAAGGCTGAAGCTTTACGACAAGAAGAATTATTTAAACAAGAACAACAAATAAAAGAAGAAAAAACAAAACAAGTATTAACATTAGAACATACACTAACTGTAGAAGATGAACATTATGAATTTCCACCAATAACTTTACTAAAAGAAGGTGAAATACAAGCAATTAAAGGCGGTAAAAAAGCTGTTACAGATACTGCTTCAAAATTACAGAAAACGTTATATAGTTTTGGAGTGTCTGCAAAAGTTGAGAATGTTTCTGTTGGACCTGCAATTACAAGATATGAATTAAAACCAGCAGAAGGAGTAAGAGTAAGCAAAATAGCAAATTTAGCAGATGATATTGCATTAAATTTAGCTGCAGAAACAATAAGAATAGAAGCACCAATACCAGGTAAACAAGCAGTTGGTATAGAAATACCAAATAAAGAAAAAGAAATTGTACATTTAAGAGATATTATAGATTCTGAAGAATTCAAAAACGAAAATTCAAAAGTAACTTTTGCTTTAGGAAAAGATGTTGCTGGAGATGAAATTGTTACAGATATTTCAAAAATGCCACATTTATTAATTGCTGGTTCTACTGGCTCTGGAAAGAGTGTATGTATTAATACTTTAATAACAAGCATAATATATAAAGCAAAACCAAGTGAAGTAAAATTGGTTATGGTAGACCCTAAAGTAGTTGAATTGTCTGTATATAATGGTATACCACATTTATTAATACCAGTTGTAACAGACCCTAAAAAGGCAGCAGGTGCACTAGCATGGGCAGTGCAAGAAATGGTTAACAGATATAGCTTATTTGCAGAGAAAAATGTAAGAGATATAAAAGGATATAATGAAGTTTTAGAAAAAGAAGGCGAAGGTGAGAAATTACCACAAATAGTAATAATAATAGATGAGTTAGCAGATTTAATGATGGTTGCACCAAATGATGTTGAAGATGCAATTTGCCGTTTAGCACAAATGGCAAGAGCTGCAGGAATGCATTTAGTAATTGCTACACAAAGACCTTCTGTTGACGTAATTACAGGAATAATTAAAGCAAATATTCCTTCAAGAATTGCATTTGCAGTATCATCACAAGTTGATTCAAGAACAATATTAGATTCAGCAGGGGCTGAAAAATTATTAGGAAAAGGTGATATGCTATTTTATCCTGTTGGCGTTGCAAAACCAGTAAGAATACAAGGTGCATTTGTTTCTGATAAAGAAGTTGAAAAAATAGTTAATTTCTTAAAAGCTAAGGGAGAAGCAAAATACAGTGAAGACATATTAGACAAAATAGAAAAAGCAAATTCAACAGATAAAGAATTAGATGAAGACCCAGATGATGATACAGATCCATTTTTGATGGATGCAATTGATACAGTTGTTGAAACAGGTCAAGCTTCTACATCTTTCATACAACGCAGATTTAAGGTTGGATATGCTAGAGCAGGAAGAATTATGGACCAAATGGAGGCAAGAGGAATTATTTCTGGATATGAAGGAAGTAAACCTAGACAAGTTTTATTAACAAAAGAACAATTAGCCGAATTAAAGATGGCTAGACCACCAGAAGTACAAGATGAAGAATAATTTGAAAGAAGGATATTTTATTGGGAAAAGAAGAACTTTTTTCTAAATTAAAGTTTAAAAATTATAATAATGAGTTAGAAAAAATACTAGAGAAGAAGGATTTTTCAGTAGATGTTAAAAACCTTTTATTAAGTATGCTATATAAAATAGAAGTATCATATGAAGATTATAGTACAGCTAAGGCAGAAGAGAAGGCAAAGTCTGAGATAATAGAAGAAATTTTAGATATTATAAAAAACCAATGTTATGATATTAAAATTGTAAAATTAGGTTCAGATGAAGCAAGCGTATTAGTTAATTTAAATGCTGAAAGTATTGCTAATAAACAAACTGGAGAAATAATATCGTATCCAAATGAGAAAAGTATATTGTATGCTTTATATATACTAAAAAATAGAAGAGAAAGTGAATGCATTGTAGATAAAAAAATATATGAGCCTGTTTCGAAGTTATTAGAAATAGGAAGCAGTTTAAATATAAAGGAAATTATTACAGATTTTGATGGATGGGCATGGAATAAGGAAATTCAAAAAGAAGAAGATTTAACTTATAATTGCATATACCAAAATATAAGTTTATTGGGAATTAAAAAATTTAGCAAAGAAGAAATAGAAAAAGTGACAAATGATAAAATAGGAATAAAACTATATAAGGATGTTTGTAAAATTGCTGTATTAATGAATTCTAGCTACGAATTGGAAGAATCCCTTAATGTTTATAGAAGCTTATTAAAAAAACAACTAAAGGAAATGGATGATAAAGTAGCATATTTAAAAAAGTATGCTGATAGCAAGAAAAAACTAGAAATAAAAATAAAGGAAATAGATAAAAAATTAACTGATGCAGACTTATTAATAGAAGAATATGAGAAGAGAAATGCTAGACTAACAAAGGCTAATAAGATATTCAGTGTAAGTGATTTAAGTGATATAATTCAGCAGGAAAGAGAAAAATATATACTAGAAATTGCAGAGATTAATGGAAAAATGGACCCCAAGAAATATGCAAGTACAAAGGGAAAGTTGGAAGAGATACTAGAAATAGTAGATGTAATTAATACAGAAACGAGTATAAATGAATTAATGCTAGAATCGCAAAAAGATTTCATTTGTGCATTAGAGAATAATTTAAAGAAAGCAAAACTGAAAAAAGAAATAATTAATTTAATATATATATTGAGATATTATAAAACGATTTATATAGAAAAAGATAAGCAAATAAAAGATATAACAGAAATATCTGATAAAATAAATAAATTACAAAAAAATATTTTAACTCAAGCATGTAACTTAGGCACTTTAACGATTATTAGTAATGATGTTGCACAAAATTACAAAGCAATTTCAGAGATAATGAATACAAAAATTATTAATTTGGAGAAAATTCAGTTGGAAATTTTTGAACAAGATGGGAAGTCAGTTGTTAATATATATGATGAAACAATACTAGAAAAATCTATAAACATTTCAAAAATAGAAGAATTGAATATTAAGCAAGGAAAGAAATTTAAACTATTTATTGGAGGTAAAAAATGAAAATAACTTTTTTAGGAGCAACAAAAACAGTAACAGGTTCTAATTTTTTAGTAGAAGGAGCAAATAAAAAATTTTTGGTAGATTGTGGAATGTACCAAGGACAGGCAAAAGAAGAAGTGGAAAATGAAGCACCATTTTTATTTGATATTAATGAAATTGATTTTGTTTTATTAACACATGCACATATAGACCATTCTGGAAGAATACCAAAATTATATAAAGAAGGATATAGAAATAGAGTTATAGCAACGAAAGCGACATGTGATTTATGTTCAATAATGCTACCAGATAGTGGTCATATACAAGAAGTTGAGTTGGAATGGAGAAATAAAAAGAGAATTCGCAAGGGGTTACCAACGCAAGAACCTTTATATACAGCTGAAGAAGCATTACAATCTATTTCATTATTTTCACCTGCTAACTATGATGAAATAATAGATTTAGATGAAAATATTAAAATAAGATTTAATGATGCAGGACATATGTTAGGTTCAAGCATAATAGAAATATGGATAACAGAAAATGGAGAAACTAAAAAGGTAGTATTTACCGGAGATTTAGGAAACAATGATATACCACTTTTAAATGCTCCAAGTATGATAGAGGATGCAGACTTTTTAGTTATGGAATCTACATATGGTGGAAGACACCACAACAGAAATGATGAAAAAGCTAAATTGTTTTTGAAAATTGTTTCTGAAACAATAGAGAAAAACGGAAATGTTATTATACCTTCATTTGCTGTCGGTAGAACACAAGAAATATTGTATGAATTGGATAAAATAAGAGATACTGAAAATTTATCTGAAGAGTTTTATGAACAATATGAAAAATTAATGAATGTTTCAGTTTATGTAGATAGCCCACTTGCAATTTCTGCAACAGAGATATTTAGAAAAAATATGAATTTATTTAAAGAAGAAGTTAGAAAAAGAATAGAAAGTGGAAATAGCCCATTAGAGTTTCCTGGGTTAAAATTTACAAAAACTGCAGATGAATCTAAAGCATTAAATGAACAGCCAGGGCCTTCAATAATAATATCTGCAAGTGGTATGTGTGAAGTTGGTAGAATTAAGCATCATTTAAAGCATAATTTGTGGAATCCAGACAGTACAATCTTATTTGTAGGATATCAAGCACAAGGAACATTAGGAAGAAGTTTAGTAGATGGTGCAAAAAAAGTTAAAATATTTGGAGAGGAATCAGTAGTAAATGCTAGGGTAGAATACATAGAAGGATATTCAGGTCATGCAGACCAAGAATGGTTAATGAATTTTATATATTCTTTCTTAAAGAAACCAAAGCACATTTTCTTAGTACATGGAGAACCTGAAGGACAAGAAATATTAAAAGAGAAAATATTACAAGATATAAAGATTCCAGTTACAATACCAGACTTTGGTGAAACATATGAATTGAATGAAAAATTAGAGATGATTTCTAAGGTTGAATTGCCAGATAAATATAAGTACTTAAGATTAGAGATTTTAGACAGAATTGCAAACTTAAAAGAAGAAATAGTAGATATGGAAGAAATAATTCTTGAAGATAAGTTAGTAGAAAATAGTAAAGATGAGGATATTTTATCACTAAGCCAAAAGATAAAAGATTTAGAAAAACAAATATTAAAGATAATAGAAGAATGAGAAAAGAGGAACTAAAGAAATGGAAAAGTATTTTAATGATGCAATAGTAGGAAACAAAAATATAACAGCAAGTTTTACTAAAAAAGGAGAATTATTACGATTATTTTATCCAACATCACCTTAC
>CAZTHC010000056.1:0-7184 GCA_964613425.1 uncultured Lachnospiraceae bacterium | reverse complement strand
AAATATTTCTTTAAACTCTTTAATTTTATTTTTGTTATTACTTGCTAAAACTATTTTCTCCATTTTTCTCCTCTTATAACATTTGTATTTTGTAATTCGTTTGTATTATATATTACTTACAAAACAAAATCAAGAAGAACTGTTCACTTCATTTAATCTTCCAAGTTCTCTTCAGATATAGTATTATTCTGTTCTTTAACTGTAGCATCCTCAAAAATTTCTTCTGTTACTTCTACTTTAAATTGCATATTATCTATTGTAACACCCTTATCAATATATATATAGTTAGCTATTATGTTTTCTTCTAATACCCCTACAAATTCTGTTTTTTCATCTACTAATTTTAATATTGCTGTTGCCTCGTTTTTCTCCGTTCTTAATACCGCATTTACTTGTCCACCTGTTGCTTTATCATTTATTATTGTTACTTTTTGTTTTATTTGTTTCCCTTTTTCTATTATTATTCCATCTTCCTCTTGCCATTTTTCAAAGCTTTTTACATTGTTTGAAATTTGAATATTATTCGATATTTTTATAAATAATTTATCTGTACTCTTTCCATTTATATTAACAGTTCCATCTTTTTTTGTAGATATTGTAATCCCTTTGTCTGTTTTTTCATCATCCTGATATTTTACTATTGTTTTTACTTCATTAGTAATTTCATCATCTTTTTTCACATCGTCTTTATTTTCAATTTCATTCACTTCTTCATTATTTTCAGTTTTATTATTTTCTTCTTTTGGTTGTACATCACCATTTTCTTCTACTTTAAATTCGTATCCATCTACAATTGTATGCACCGGAAATTTTTCGGTATTTTTATTTAAAATTTTACTATTATCTATGTTTTTTTCTATATTATTTTTTAATTCATTAATATTTAATTTTTCCTCTGTATATGATTCATTAACTGCTTGCTTTAATTTTTCTTTAGCACCTTCTGCTCTTGTTTCTGTATTCATTACTGATATTCCAAGTATTATAATCAATAGTACTATTAAATTTATAGCTATAAAAACTTTGTTTTTCATAGTTAATTCCTCTCTTTCATTTTATATTAATTTTATTATTGCTTTTTTTAGGAAATATATGTATTAACTAACAACTTAACTCTTTAAGTGCTGTGTTCTTTGCCATTTATTGACTTTTTTTCTTTTTTGCGCTATAATGTTTACATAACTTTTATAGAAAGAAGGACTATACTATGGCTGACAAAAGGATTTCCTTACTACTTGGTGCCCTTTTTATTTCCCTTATTTCTACTTCCTGTGTTCAGGAAGCTACAACAAGTTCAACAGTTGAATTAGCGGTTATTACCCCTATTTCTATTGTTGAATCACAAACAACGGCAACTGAACCTGTAATTTCTTATTCTGAAACTGTTGAAACTACAGTAACAACAATCGAAACTACAGCTCCAGAAGTTTTAAGCAAAGAAATTACTATTTCTTTTTTAGGTGACTGTTCATTGGCTACACAAAAAGGCGATAGTTCTGTAGGTACTATGAATTATGCTTTAGCAAATTCAGAACCTACTTATTTCTTTGAAAAATGCATGGATATTATTGGTGCAGACGATTTTACAATTGCAAATTGTGAAAATGTTTTTACTGATAATAATCTTCAAATGAAATTTAAGGATTATTCTCCTGCATTTTGGTTCAAATCTCCTACAAGAAATGCGAATGTTTTTGCAGTAAGCAGTATTGATTGTGTGTCTTTGGCAAATAATCATACTGAAGACTATGGAAGCCAGGGATCTTTAGATACCAGAGCTGCTTTAGATACTGTAAATGTTCTTTGGGGAGACATGAACAATTCCGTTGTTTTAGAAAAAGATGGCGTTAAAATTGGAATTGTTTTCGCCACTTTCTACAGTGAATGGTGGATAGAAAAGATTGTATCTGAATTGGATGCTTTACAAACTTCTACCGATATCCAGATTGTTTTCTTTCATGGAGGAACTGAAAAGATACATGTTCCTGAGAGCTGGAAAATTGCTGGTGCACATTCATTTGTAGACCATGGTGCAGACCTCGTAGTTGGTGGTCACCCACATGTTCTTCAACCTTTTGAAGAATATAATGGTGTTCCGATTGTTTACTCTATAGGTAATTTTTGTTATGGTGGTAATCGTTTACCTGAAAACAGAACTGTAATCTTTCAGGAAACTTTTATTCTTGATTCTGATAACCGTATTACAGAATGTAGTGAAAACATTATTCCTATGTATGTATATACTGGGAATACAAACAATTGGCAACCGGCTCCAATTACAAACGAAGACGAAGCCACAAAAGTTCTTGACTTTATGTATGGTAAGTCTGATACCTTATTTTAACAAACCAAAAGAACTAGTAAACAAAGTTTACTAGTTCTTTTTTTGTATTTATTTCCATTCATCTATTGATATATTTTTCTCTTCAAATTCAGTATATTTTTCTAATAACTTTTTATTTTGTTTTGATAATAATTTTGATAATGGTATAAATATTAAGCTTTCTACTGTAAGTGTTACTAAAAAAAATATTATAATATCAAAAATTGTAGTTTCTCCTTCTAATATAATTGGTATTGTTGTAACTGTTGTACAAGTTATAGGAAAAAATAGATAAACTTTAGCTATTTTAAGTGCTTTCTTTGCTTTTTTTACTTGTTTTTCTAGGAAATCTTTTTCTGTAATTTCTGGTCTGTTTTTCTTAATATTTCTTTCATTTATTTTATGAAATTTTCTTTTTGTTTGATTTATTGCTTCTTCTATTACTAAATCTGCAAAACCTGCATTTGTAGATTGTTCTTTTTTTCTCTCTTTATTTTCTTTTCTAAAACATATTTCATATGAAATTATTATTGCTAAAGATGTAAATAATACAATCCAGTTTGGAATTAAAAATTGTACTAAATTTCCTATTACTGCTGGTACTATAATACAAATTGCAAAAGCTATGTATGAAGCCCATTTTGTTAATTTACTTATTTTATTATTTTTTATATCACTTTTAATTTTAACCTTCTTGAAAGATAAAAATACTTCTACCATTATTATACATATAACAATGGATGCTATAAAACTTCCTATTTGTGTTTTTATATCAAAAAAGTTTGTTTCACTTATGTTCATAAGTATTTGTATTATGCTTTCTACTAATAAAATCCAAGACCACCATTTCATCACTTCAAATATGTGCTTTAATCTATATTTAATAGGCAATTCACTACATGCTTCTTCACAAAATTTTGATATATCATTACCTGTTATTTTTTCTATTTCTATGCCATCATTTTGTGCACTTATAAATGTGTCTAATATACTAGACATTATTTCTTCTCTTGTATTTGAATCTATATCTTCCAATAAAATTGTACAATATTCATCTACCTGTTCAAATTTATTTTTATATTCTCCTTCTAATTTATTCATATGCAATACATAACTATTTAACATTGTTTTTTTCCTCCTCATTATTTAATAAAATTTTATTTGCATTACTTGTAATTCTTTCATAATCTTTTTTGAAATCTTCTAGTTTCTCTTTTCCGAGGTCTGTTATCGAATAGTACTTTCTTACTGGACCTAAAGCAGATTCTCTTTTTGTGCATTTAATATATCCTTTATTATTCAGCCTTGTTAATATTGGATAAAGAGTTCCTTCTAGTAGATTTTCAAAATTATTAGAACTTAAAGTAATTAAAATTTCATAACCATAAGTTTCTTTTTTTGAAATTATACTTAAAATGCAGCCTTCTAATATTCCACGTAATAGTTGTGAATCTTCCATTTTTTTCTCCTTTCTACTATGTGTTACTAAGTAGCTATATAAAATATAACACAGCTACTATGTGTTGTCAAGTAGCTGTGTTAATTTTTTTAATTTTACTTGCTAATTTCTTTTTTATGCTCTATTTTAATGCAATATACTCCATATATAATATTATTAATTAGATTAACTGCACCTAATGTTAATATTGCAGATATTTCTATATTTATTACTGTATTAAGAATTATTAGCACAAGAAAAGCAAATATAAATATTGAATTTGTTAATAAATATGTTTTGTAACATATTTCACCAATGATTTGTTTTTGAATTTCGTCGCAACTGCTGTACCAATCTTTAGCAAAGTTCGTTTCTAGTGGGTTACCCTTCTTTTCTGGGTTCATTTTTTTAATTACATTTACAATTACATATTGCAAATAACTTGTTAAGAAGCAAACTGTTGAGAATATTAATATAAATATAATTTTTAAGATATTAAATTCTTCAACAAATTTTTCAAAATAGAAGAATATTCCTCCTGCTAAAAACATTAATACTAAAGATATGCCTGTAAATACTGTTGCATAATCTACATTCGTTTCTATTTTTTCATATTCATCTACTTTTGCCTCTTTTATTTTTCTTTTTGAACCTAATATTATAATACTACCTACAATAATTAAAAATATACTTATTGCAAATGAACAATAACCTATAGCTCTAACTATTATTTCTACATTTATTTTTACATCTATAATTCCCATTATTCCTGAGATAAGTCCAAATATAAATCCCGCTATTATCCATGGAATTACACCTTTTAAAAATCCTTTTTTCTTATTATTTTTCATTTTTTACATCCTCCTCATATTCAAAAATATCTTCTACTTTTACTCCAAAAAACTTCGCTATTTTTAATGCTAATGTTACTGACGGTGAGTAATCCCCGCGCTCTATAAGACTTATTGTCTGTCTTGATACATCTACTGCTCTTCCAAAGTCTTGCTGATTAATATCAAACTTTGCTCTAAAATCTTTTAATTTGTTTTTTATTGGCATATTCTTCTCCTTTCTTGTCTGACAACTTTATTTGTCATTATTATACTATTGACAAATAAAGTTGTCAATAGTATAAACAAAAAAAATTCACAAAATGTGAATTTTTTTTATTTGTTTGACTTACAATGCTGTATACTCATCCATTTTTTCCAATAATAAATCGAAATCAGACTTATATAATTTATCTTGTACTATTCTATATTTTTCAAATTCTGTTTCTGCATGCATCTTTGCAAGCTCCGCAGATATTTTCCCATTATCTTGAAGAATTTCCTTGTTCCATAACTTTAAGAATTCATTTAATCTTTCTTCCCAATCTTTCATCGTCATGGGAATATGCCTTTCTGCTTGTATTTCTGCTAGGTCTAAGTATGCTGAAACTAATCTTTCAAGTATCTTAATTTCTTTAGAATCTAAATAATTCTTTGCTATAGTAACATCATATTTGTGTATTTTACTATTTGGACTTCCTTCCCATGTGGTTAATCCCATATTTTCTTTTTTCGCATCTGCTCTATTATATATAACTTCTGCTGCAGTTTGTCCATGAATTGAATAGTGAATTTTATTCTGAACAGATTGAAAAAATCTTTTTGTCGATGTAGCAGTAACATCATAATCTATAGAGGTAGCATAAATATCTGTAATTTTTTGATAAAATTTTCTTTCAGACATTCTAATTTCTCTGATTTTTTCTAATTGTTTTTCAAAATATTCCTGTGTTAATATTGAACCTCCATTTTTTAAACGTTCTTCATCCATTACCCAACCTTGAATAGTGTAATCTTTAACAATACTATTAGCCCATTTTCTAAATTGAACTGCTTTTTCATTATTCACTTTAAATCCTATTGCTATTATCATTTGCAAATTATAATGAGCAATTTCTCTAGCAATTTCTCTATTGCCTTCTTTTTGAACTATTCGGAATTTCCTAATAGTTGAATTTTCAACTAATTCATTATCAGAATATATTTTCTTTATATGTTCATTAATAGTCGTTATTGACACATCATATACAGTTGCTAGCATTTTTTGAGTTAACCAAATATTTTCATCTTCATATCTTATTTCAACTGCATTTTCATTATCTCCTGTTGCTGCAATATAAGTTAAATATTCTGCTGCACTTGAACGAATTGTAACCTCTTCTTTTTTCTTTTTCACAATCTTTCACTCCTTCATATGCCATATTATATCAAACATCTGTTTCTGTGTCAATGTTTTAAGTTTTATTTTAAAGTTAGCATTGCCACGCACTCCACATGCCTTGAGGTGACAATAAAGATGCCGCTTGAACCTAGTGGGGCCTTGGCGGCATGGAAATCTTTTTAAAAAACTTGCCAGATACAGTTTTTCTTTATACGGCTCGAGAGGATAGCATTGATATCTTTAGCGTGCTTTCTAATTTTCTTTTCTCAGGAACGTATTAATCCATTTTCACAGAAAACATCTCGATAACAAATCCCTAAATGGCTCATCAAGTGTAGCGCATACAAGTTTACTCCAGGTACTTATTCTAATTGCATCACTTTCTACACACCAGATTTTATAGTGTTCATCATCATATCTATCAATGGGTACTTCTGTGTCTGTTACAGTATCTCTGAACTTTTCTTCAAAGATAGCTTTTAAGTATTCATTTACAGAAAAATCAACATGATTAAAAAACCTTTTTATCCGGATAGTATTATGCATGGATATAATTAGTGATTACGAATGGATCTAGATCTTCAACCTCAATATGATAAAAATTGCAGCCTTCCCGATCCATATCTCTCTATTCTGGCTTGCTAAGTTTCTTAGGAAAAAAGGAAACCTTTCAGCAATCAGAAGCTTTAAGAAAACTTAAATGATGCTAAAAGTTTTTTACAAGCTACACAGCCAATGTTAGCATTTCTGCACATCTCACAAATATTTTTATGTTCTTTTTCGTTAAAAACTTCGTGATATTTGTTTACTGTAAATATATTGGAAAGCCTTGAAAAATCGCCTATTTTAGCCATCCCTTTCTCTAATATATATAAATTATAAAGTCTCCAATTATGGTAGATCAAGAAGAGAATTAATTTTTTATCGAAGGCTTTTAATGATCTCAAGATACCACATAAACTTCAATGCAAATAAATCTAATTACACAAACATCTTTAGTGTTACATAAAAGTTCACCCATCTTAACCAAAAAGTCCCTCAAATCTAAAGTCTGAGGGACATACAACACTCTTCAATATTTAATTAAAAATCTTCAAGACCTTTAAAATGAGACTATTTCTTTACTCAAATGGATATTTTTGAACTAACATCATAATTCATTTTCATAACACAACTGTCCGCAAGCAGCACTAATTTCAGAACCAAATTGTG
>CAZTHC010000055.1:0-7210 GCA_964613425.1 uncultured Lachnospiraceae bacterium | reverse complement strand
ATATTCTTCCTCCTTAGTTTTTTGTTTTTTAAAATTTTGTACACATATATTATATATGTTTTATGTGGTTTTTACAAGTATTTTTAATCAATTCACAGAAATTATTAAAAATGTAAAAAATTGCTTTGAGGGCATTACAAAAGGGCGTATAAATACGCCCTACAATTTTAATAAACCTATATTTTTATTTCGGGTCGTCGATGTTATATAATTTTCCCACCACCTAGAACAATATCATCTACATAGAAAACTACAGATTGTCCCGGTGTTATTGCTCTTTGTGGCTCTTTAAATTCTACTTTTACTAAGTTATGTTTTACTGGTGTTAATACTGCCTCCGCTTCTTTTGCAGAATACCTTATTTTTGCTTTTATTTGTATTGGCTCTTCTAGTTTTTCTATTAATACATAATTTATATCTGTTGCAAAAAGTTCTGTTGAAAAAATTTCTTTTTCTTCTCCTACTACTAATTCATTTTTTTCTATATCTATTTTTGTTACAAATAGTGGTGTTTCTGCCGATATTCCAAGTCCTTTTCTCTGCCCAATTGTATAATGTATTAAGCCTTTATGTTTTCCTAAAATTTCTCCAGCTTTTGTAACTATATTTCCTGGTTTAGGTTGTGCTTTCAAGTTATTCTTTAAAAATTTTCCATAATCATTATCTGGTATAAAACAAATTTCCTGGCTATCTGGCTTTTCTGCTACACTTAGTCCGTTGTTTCTTGCAATTTCTCGTATTTCATCTTTGTTCTTAAAATTTGATAATGGAAATATTATTTTTTCTACTATGCTGCTTGGAACATTGTATAAAACATAGCTTTGGTCTTTCGCAATTGAATCTGATTTTTTTAATACATATTTATTATACTTAGAACTAAATTCTGTTTTTGCATAATGCCCTGTTGCAATATAGTCACAACCTAACTCTAATGCTTTTTTATAAAATGCATTAAATTTTAAATGTTTATTACATTCAATACATGGATTAGGCGTTTTCCCTTGTTCATAGCAATTTATAAAATCGTTTATAACACAATTTTTAAATTCATTTTTAAAATTAAATGTGTAATGTTCAATTCCTAGTTTTTCACAAACTTTTTTTGCATCTATGGTAGATAAATATGAGCCACATCCATCTTGTTCTTCATCATTTCCCCATAATTCCATTGTAGCCCCTATTACTTCATACCCTTGTTGTTGTAATAGAATTGCTGCAACGCTACTATCTACTCCTCCACTCATTCCTAATAATATTTTTTTCTTCATAATTCCACCTACTTTTAAAGCGTGCAGCTCTTGCACGCCTTAATTTTACAAAATCTCTTTTATTTTAGAAATAGTATCTTCAATATTTATTATTTGTACATCACTACTACTTCTTAGTTTTAATTCAACTTGATTATCTTCAACTTTCTTTCCGACTGTAACTCTAATTGGAATTCCTATTAAATCCATATCATTGAATTTAACTCCAGGTCTTTCTTCTCTATCATCTAGTATTGTATCTATTCCTAAATCATTTAATTCTTTATATAAATTCTCTGCAATTTCTTTTTGCTTTTCGTCTTTATTGCTTATAAGTACAATACTTACCTTAAATGGGGCAATATTCATTGGCCAAATAATACCTTTTTCATCATGATTTTGTTCTACAACTGCTGCAATTATTCTTTCTATTCCAATTCCATAACATCCCATAACTACTGGCTTTAATTCATTATTCTCATCTGAATAATTTAATCCTAAGCTTTCACTATATTTGGTACCTAATTTAAATGTGTTTCCAATTTCTATACCTTTTTTAAAGTATACGTGTCCGTGTTTACAACTTGGGCACACATCCCCTTCTTGTATATTTCTAATATCTGCTACTATATCTGCTTTGAAATCTTCTACATTTACATTTTTAAAATGATAGTCTGTTTCATTAGCTCCAACAATAAAGTTTTTCATATTTATTATGGCATTATCCATTATAATAGGAATATCTAATCCTATAGGTCCTGCAAATCCTACATTTGCTTTTGTAATTCTAATAACATCTTCTTGTTCTGCTAATGCTACTTCATTTGCTTTTAATAGTTTTCCAAGTTTTACTTCATTTATTTCTTTGTTTCCTTCTACTAAACAAGCATAAAATTTTCCATCTATGTTGTATATAAGAGTTTTTACAAATTTACTTGGTCTCTCATTTAAAAATGAACTTACTTCTTCTATTGTACCCGCATTTGGTGTATGCACTTTTTCCATTTTTTTATTTTCTTCATTTTCCTTATTTTCTTCGGATAAACATTCACTTACCTCTATATTAGATGAATATTTACAGTTATCGCATAGTACTAAAATATCTTCTCCTACATCTGTTACAGCTTGGAATTCTTCTGATAGAAGTCCTCCCATTACTCCTGTATCTGCCTTTACTACAACATATTTTAAACCTATTTCTTGACATATTTTATTATAAGCTTCAAATTGTTTTTCATATGATTTATCTGATTCTTGTTGATTAATATCAAAGCTATATGCATCTTTCATAGTAAATTCTCTTGTTCTTATTAATCCTAATCTTGGTCTAACCTCATCACGATATTTATTTCCTATTTGATACAATGTATAAGGAAAATCCTTATATGACTTAGAATTCATCATAGATGCCATTACAAAAAATTCTTCGTGTGTTGGTCCTAATACATAAGGTCTATTATATCTATCATTTAATTTAAAAATTGATGGACCAAAAAGTTCATATCTTCCAGATTTTTTAAACACATCTATTGGTAAAAGCATTGGCATTGTTAATTCTGTTGCCCCTGCTAAATTCATATTTTTTCTAACTATATTCTTTACTTTTTCATATACCTTTTGTCCTAATGGCATCTTCATATAAATACCATTTCCAACTCTTTTAAACATTCCACTTTTTACGAGCAAATTACCGCTTGTGGATTCTTCATCTTTTACATCTTCTCTTAATGTATAAAAATAATTTTCACTTAATCTCATTTTAATCTCCTTCTTGTATATTTCACGGGCGTATACAATACGCCCCTACATGTATTACTTATTTAATATTCACTTGCGAGCATGGATGGAACCCTGCCCCTACACTTTACAATATATATTTTATAAGTATATAACTCATTTTTACATTTTAATTTGTTTCTTGCTCTGTTTCGGTTGTTTCTTCCCTTTCGGGCATTGGAGCCTCTTGCTCTACTTTTTCTGTTTGCTCTTCGCTTTCTTTTTGTTCTATTATATCATCTATTACTATTTGTTCGTTTTCATCTAATTTATATTTTGGAAGTTCTGGTAATTCTTCTAATGATGTCATTCCAAATAGTTTTAAAAATTCATCTGTGGTTTTAAATACAGTTGGTTTCCCTGGTGCATCAGATTTTCCTGCCTCGCAAATAAGATTATGCTCTAACAATTTGTATATTGTACCATCTGAATTTACGCCTCTTAAAGATTCTATTTCTGCTCTTGTGATTTTTGGATTATACGCAATTATAGATAAAGTTTCTAATGCTGCAGCTGAAAGCGTAGGTTTTGCTCTATTATCAAATAATGGATATATATAATCAAAATATTCTTTTTTTGTACATAATTGATAATTATTATTTACTTTTATAATTTCAATTCCTCTGTTTGCTTCTTCAAATTCTGTTTTCATATTTTGTACTATCATATCTACATCATCTGCGCTTATTTCTAATATTGCCATTATTTCATTAACATCAACTTCTCTTCCTGCTGCGAATAGCATTGCCTCAATTATTGATTTCATTTTTTGTATATCCATATTTTTCACCTTATATCTTTTTACTAGTACGAAAGCTTTCATACATTAATTATTCCTATATTATCCCATTTATTTAGCTTAATGTCAACCTTTGACATTGTTATTTTTTTATGGTATTATGAATAAAATTAATAATCGGAGGTACTTTATGTCTTTAGATAAAAAAGAACTTGAAGTTGAAAAAGGAAATGGAGAGAATTTAGAGATTTCACCTGTATATGAACATTTAAATGCTGTAAAGCCTAAAACTGAAAAAAAACCTAAGAATTCTATTATAGTTCCAAAGCAACAAAAAAAATAGCCTGAAAAAAGGCTATTTTTTTTGCACCAATTTGCAAATTATTTTTGTTTATAATTTTGTTTACGGGTCGTCGAGGACGCCGGCCCCTACATATTTAATGATCTTTGGTGATACAATAGCCAAACGCGGGTGATATATTTTTCTTTTCGAGCAACGAGGAGAAAAGAAAGCATATTATCACCGACGAGATTTGGCGAACTGGTTAACAATTTTATTTTTCGGGCGTATGCAATAAAAAAGGGACGTATATGATACGCCCCTTGAAATATTCCTATTTGTTTTCTTCTGGATTTTCTTCTTGTTTTTCTTCTTTTTCTGTATTTAATTTTGCATTTCTGTATGCCATTAGTCCTGTTCCAGCTGGGATTAATTTACCAATTATAACATTTTCTTTTAATCCTACTAATGCATCTACTTTTCCTTTTATTGCTGCTTCTGTTAAAACTCTTGTTGTCTCTTGGAAAGATGCTGCTGATAAGAAGCTTTCTGTTGCTAAAGATGCTTTTGTTATTCCTAATAAAACTCTATGTCCTGTTGCTGGACGTTTTCCTTCTGCTATTGCTTTATTATTTAAGTCTTCGAATTCATACATATCTACTAAAGAACCAGCAAATATTCCAGTGTCTCCACTATCTTCTACTCTTATTTTCTTTAACATTTGTCTTCCTATTACTTCAATATGCTTATCGTTAATATCAACACCTTGGTTTCTATAAACTTTTTGAACTTCTGATATTAAATATGTGTAAACTCCTTCTGGTCCTTTAATTGCAAGTATATCATTTGGATTTATAGAACCTTCTGTAATTGGATCTCCGGCTTCTATTTCATCTCCATCTTTTACTCTTAATTTTGAACCAAAACTTATTACATATGTTTTTGCATCGTCTTTACCTGTAACAGTAACTTCTTTTCTCTTCTTATTGTCTGCTATAGATACTTTTCCAGATATTTCTGTTATTACAGCTAATCCTTTTGGTTTTCTTGCTTCAAATAACTCTTCAACCCTTGGAAGACCTTGTGTAATATCTCCACCAGCAACACCACCTGTATGGAAAGTTCTCATTGTTAACTGTGTACCAGGCTCACCAATTGATTGTGCAGCTATTGTTCCTACTGCTTCACCCATATTTACAGTTTCACGTGTTGCAAGTCCCATACCATAACATTTAGCACAAACACCACTTTTTGCTCTACATCCTAGAATTGAACGAACCTTAACTTTTGTGAATCCTTCTTTTACAATTTTTTCTGCTAAGTCTGGTGTTATCATAGTATTTGTATCTACCATTACTTTTTTTGTTTTTGGATCTATTAGATCTTCTAATAGATATCTTCCTTCTAGTCTTTCTTGTAGTTTTTCTATTATTTGATTTCCATCTTTAATATCTACTACTTCTATTCCATCATGTGTTCCACAATCTTCTTCTCTTATAACTATATCATGAGAAACATCTACTAATCTTCTTGTTAAATATCCTGAATCGGCTGTTCTTAAAGCAGTATCCGCTAAACCTTTTCTAGCACCATGTGAAGAAATGAAATATTCTAATGCGTCTAATCCTTCACGGAAGCAAGATTTAATTGGTATTTCAACTGCTTTACCAGATGTATTTGCCATAAGACCACGCATACCTGCAATTTGTCTTAATTGGTTCATATTACCACGGGCTCCAGATTGTGCCATCATGTATATTGGGTTTAATTCATCGAAGTTATCTTTCATGGCTTCTGTAACATCGTTTGTTGCTTTTTCCCATATTTTAATTACTGATGCGTATCTTTCATCGTTTGTAATTAAACCACGTTTATATTGTTTTGCAACTTCTTCTACTTGTTTTTCTGAATCTGCTAATATTTGTTTTTTTGCTTCAGGTACTGCAACGTCTGCAACAGACACTGTTATAGCACCTTTTGTTGAATACTTAAATCCTGTAGCTTTAATATAATCTAACACTTCAGCTGTTTTAGATAAACCATGTTTATCTATACATTTTGCAACGATTGTTCCTAAATTTTTCTTCATAACTGGGAATTCTATTTCTAACTTAAATTCATTTTCTTCTTGTGTTCTATCTACAAATCCTAAGTCTTGTGGAATTCCTTGGTTATATATTAATCTACCAACTGTTGTTTCTATTGTTTTTGTTTTTTCTTCTCCGTTGATAACTTTTGTTACTCTTACCTTAACTATTGCATGTAATGCTACATCTCCGTTTTGGTATGCCATATATGCTTCGTCTTCATCTTTAAAGTACATACCTTCACCTTTTTCGCCATCAACTTGCATTGTTAAATAGTAACTACCAAGAATCATATCTTGTGTTGGTACTGTAACTGGTTTACCATCTTGTGGTTTTAAAAGGTTATTTACAGAAAGCATTAAAAATCTTGCTTCTGCTTGAGCTTCTGGTGATAATGGTACGTGTACCGCCATTTGGTCACCATCGAAGTCAGCATTGAATGCTGTACATACTAATGGGTGTAATTTTATTGCTCTACCTTCAACAAGTATTGGCTCAAAAGCTTGAATACCTAATCTATGTAGTGTTGGAGCACGGTTTAACATTACTGGATGGTCTTTAATAACTTCTTCCAATATGTCCCATACTTCTGGTCTTAATTTCTCTACCATTCTTTTCGCGTTCTTTATATTATGTGCTAATCCTCTTCCAACTAATTCTTTCATTACAAAAGGTTTAAATAATTCTACTGCCATTTCTTTTGGAAGTCCACATTGATATATCTTTAATTCTGGTCCTACAACTATAACTGAACGTCCAGAATAGTCAACCCTTTTTCCTAAAAGGTTTTGTCTAAATCTACCTTGTTTTCCTTTTAACATATCAGATAAAGATTTTAATGGTCTATTTCCAGCACCTGTTACAGGTCTTCCACGTCTTCCATTATCTATTAATGCATCTACAGATTCTTGTAACATTCTTTTTTCGTTTCTTACAATTATTTCTGGTGCACCTAATTCTAATAATCTTTTTAATCTGTTATTTCTATTTAAAACTCTTCTATATAAGTCATTTAAGTCAGATGTTGCAAATCTACCACCATCTAATTGAACCATTGGTCTTAATTCTGGTGGAATTACTG
>CAZTHC010000054.1:0-7345 GCA_964613425.1 uncultured Lachnospiraceae bacterium | reverse complement strand
ACAGCTACAATTAAAGTAATAGGTGTAGGTGGAGCCGGAAACAATGCTGTAAACAGAATGGTTGATTCTGGAATAAGAGGAGTAGAATTTATAGCAGTTAATACAGACAGACAAGCTTTACAATTATCAAAAGCAGCAACAAAAATCCAAATAGGAGAAAAAATTACAAGAGGTTTAGGAGCAGGTGCAAATCCAACAATTGGAGAGCAAGCAGCTGAAGAAAGTAAAGCAGAAATTACTGAAGCCTTAAGAGGAGCTGATATGGTATTCGTAACAGCAGGAATGGGTGGAGGAACAGGAACTGGAGCAGCACCAATAGTTGCAGCAGCAGCTAAAGAAATGGGAATATTAACAATAGGTGTTGTAACAAAACCATTCACATTCGAAGGAAAAACAAGATCAGGACATGCAGACAGAGGAATCGAAAGTTTAAAAACTAAAGTAGATACATTGGTAGTAATACCAAATGATAAATTATTACAAATAGTAGATAGAAAAACATCTATGGTAGAAGCTTTTAAAATGGCTGATGATGTATTAAGACAAGGTGTTCAAGGAATATCAGACTTAATAGCAGTACCAGGACTTATAAACTTAGACTTCGCAGATGTTAAAACAATAATGTTAAATACAGGTATGGCACACATGGGTGTAGGTAGAGCAAGTGGAGAAAACAGAGCAGAAGATGCAGCAAAACAAGCAATACAAAGTCCATTATTAGAAACATCAATAGAAGGAGCAAGAGGAGTTATTATAAACATTACTGGTGGAAACGACTTAGGATTACATGAAGCAAATACAGCAGCAGAATTAATTCAAAGAAGTGTAGACCCAGAAGCAAATATTATATTTGGTGCAGTTATAGACGAAACATTAGGAGATGAAATCCAAATAACAGTAATTGCAACAGATTTTGAAAAAGAAAAACCAATCACAACAATAGGTGTAGAAAATTTAGTAAACGCAACATGGAATAAAAAAATAAATTCAATACCAACACCAGCAGATACAGCTTCAGCACAAAGTGATTTAGATATTCCAACATTTTTAAGAAAAAATAAAGGAATAAAATAAGATAAATTTTTGTTTTTCATATATAAAAAAAAGAAATAATCTAGTTTTGTAGATTATTTCTTTTTTTCGCCCCTAAGAAATGACAGAATTTTAAAGTGAACTAGTATAGAATTGAATTAGAAGAAAAACATAACAATTAATAAAACAACAAAAGGGGGGATGAATAACTGATAATATATTTAGATATAATTTTTCTAGAGAATATATGTATGAATTATATAATTCTACTAGCAACCGGAATTATAAGCAAAGTCAAAAAAGACCCAGCAAAGCTATTAATTTCAAGTGTTATAGGAAGTGCATATACTGTAATTGCATATATTATAACTTTAGAAAATGGCATAAGTTTATTACTAAAAATTTTATTATCTATAGCTATGGTGTATATTGCATTCATTCCGCCAAATTATAAGCTGTTATTAAAAAATTTATTAATATTTTATTTAACCTCTTTCACATTTGGAGGAGTTGCATTTTTCTTATTATATTTTGTAAAACCACAAGAAATACTAGTAAGAAATGGAATATTTATAGGTACATATCCAATAAAAATTGCCTTATTAGGAGGAATTGTTGGTTTTATAGTAATTACAATAGCATTTAAATGCATAAAAAGTAAATTATCAAAAAAAGATATGTTGTGCAATATTACATTAAAACTAGATTCAAAAAGTATATCAACAATGGCATTTGTAGATACAGGAAATTTGCTAAAAGACCCAATAACAGGAATGCCAGTGATAATAGTAGAAAAAGACAAATTACTAGCACTAGTTCCAGAAGAAATTCTAAATAAAGTATTAAATGGACAATTGAAAGAAGCGGAATATATATCAAAATTCAGACTAATCCCATTTAATTCTTTAGGAAGAGAAAATGGAATGCTGTTAGGAATAAAAATAGACAGCTTGGAAATACAAAATAACGAAGAAGTTATAAGTATAAATAATGTAATAGTAGGAATATATGAAAAAAAATTAACACAGAACAATAAATATTCAGCATTAATAGGACTAGAATTATTAAACATTTAAAAATACCACCTGCATCGGGATAACCGACGATCCGCAAGTAGAAATGCATACAAAAACATATTGCAAATTGTAGGGGGTCGGCGTCCCCGACGACCCGTAAATAAAAATGCATACAAAAACATATTGCAACCTGTAGGGGTCGGCGTCCTCGACGACCCGCAAATAAAATTACATACAAAAACATATTACAAACCTGTAGGGGCGTATTGTATACGCCCGCAAATTCAACCAACAACAAATAAAATTTAAAGGAGGTAATTATGAATATTTTACAATTAATAAAAAATAGCATAAACACAATATGTGTTAAATATTTTAATGAAGAACAAATAGAAGAAATGCAAATATTTTATATAGGAGGTAGTCAAACTTTACCTCCACCACTAACTCAAGAAGAGGAAGAGGAACTGTTAAAAAAACTTTCAACAAACGAAACAAGTATAAAACAAACATTAGTTGAAAGAAATTTAAGACTTGTTGTATATATTGCTAAAAAATTTGAAAACACAGGAATAGGTATAGAGGATTTAATATCTATTGGAACAATTGGATTAATGAAGGCTATAAACACATTTAATACAGATAAAAACATAAAACTTGCAACATATGCTTCAAGGTGTATAGAAAATGAAATTCTTATGTATTTAAGAAGAAGTACAAAAATAAAAGGTGAATTATCTATAGATGAGCCACTAAATCAAGATGGTGATGGGAATGAATTACTTTTATCTGATATTCTAGGAACAGACCCAGATATAACCTCTAGAAGAATAGAAGATGAGGTGGATAAAAAATTATTAAGAGCATCAATTCAGAAATTAACAAATAGAGAAAAAAATATAATGGAGTTAAGGTTTGGCTTTATAAGTGGAAAAGAAAAAACGCAAAAAGAAGTTGCAGATATGTTGCGGAATTTCTCAAAGTTATATATCTAGGCTAGAAAAGAAAATTATAGGTAAAATGAAAAGAGATATAATGAGTAAAACTGGGTAAACGAATTTAATTTACATAAAACAGTTGCAATTAGAATTTGAATATGGTATACTAATTACTGTTGAAAAAAATAAAAGAAATATATTAAATTTGTTTAAATTTTGCGAGTTCTTCAAATTGTCGCTTGAAGAAAAAAGGTCTAAAATAAATTTGTATATTTATTTTAGGCTTTTTTTCGCGCATTTTAAAAAATAAGAAAGAGGTAATTATGAAATTTGAAGAATTAGAAATATCACAAAAATTAAAGAAAGCATTAGCAGATATAGGATATGTTGAAACAACTCCTATACAAGAAAAAGCAATACCAGAGGTTATATCTGGAAAAGATTTTATTGGGCAATCACAAACAGGAACAGGAAAAACTGCATCATATAGTTTACCAATTATAGAGAAAGTTGACCCATCAAACAAAAAAACACAAGCGATAGTATTATGTCCTACAAGAGAATTAGCTGTACAAATTACAGATGAAATGAGAAAATTTACAAAATATATGGAAAATGTAAAAATACTTTCTGTATATGGAGGTCAAAATATAGAAACTCAAATTATTCCATTAAGAAGAGGAGTACAAATTGTAGTTGGAACTCCAGGTAGGGTAATAGACCATATAAGAAGAAAAACATTGAAATTAGACAATGTGAAAATGGTAGTTTTAGATGAAGCAGATGAAATGCTTAATATGGGATTTGAAGAAGATATGCAAACAATACTTGAATATGTCCCAGAAGAAAGACAAACAGTATTGTTTTCAGCAACAATGAATGAAAGAATAATGAAAATTACAAAAAAATATTTAAAAAATCCTGTAACTGTAAAAGTAAAAGCAAAGGAATTAACAGTAGAAAATATTGAACAAGTTGCAATAGAAATGAAAAAAGGAATGAAGGATGAAGGTTTAGCTAGATTAATAGAAACAGAAAAATCTAAAAAAACTTTAGTTTTCTGCAATACAAAGAAAAAAGTAGATGAAATAATAGAAGACTTAAAGAAAAAAGGATATAAAGCAGAAGCATTACATGGAGATATTAAGCAAAATCAAAGAGAACGCATAATGAAGAGAATGAAAAACAATGATTTATCTGTACTAGTTGCAACAGATGTTGCAGCAAGAGGAATAGATATAGATGATTTAAACTTAGTAATAAACTATGATATCCCACAAGAAGAGGAATACTATGTTCACAGAATAGGAAGAACAGGAAGAAATGGAAAAATAGGTAAAGCATATACTTTCATAACAGGAAAAGAAAAAAATAAATTATATAGCATTCAAAGATATGCAAATACAAAAATAAATTTCGGAAAAATTCCAACAGTAACAGAAGTAAACAATATGAAGAAAACAGAAATGATAGATAAAATATCTAAAATAATAGAAAAAGAAGACTTTAATAACGAGGAATTATTTGAAGAAATATGCAATAAAAATAAAGATGTAAAACAAGTAGCAAAAGCACTATTTACAATGCTTACAGCAAATGAATTACAATTGAGAGAAGAAGTAGAACATACAGCTATTAGCAGAGGTAATGTAAAAGGTGATAATGTAAAACTATTCTTTAATGTAGGAAGAAAAGACGAAATAAAAGTAAAAGACATAGTAGGAAGTGTTGCTGCAAACTCTGCAATTTCAGGAAATGAAATGGGCAAAATAAACATATTAGACAAATTTTCATTTGTAGAAGTACCATCAGAATATGTAGAAGATGTTATAGAAGGAATGAAAGGAAAAACAATAAAAGGGAAAAACGTAAATATAGAAGTTGCAAATAGTTAAAATATAAATAAGCATAAACAACCTCAAATTGGAAATAATGTAAATAACATTATAAAACCAAAGGAGGTTGTTTTTTTGATAAACAAGGTAGAAATTGCTTCAGTTAATACTGCAAAATTACCTGTGCTATCAAATAAAGAAAAAAACGAACTTTTAATTAGAATAAAAAATGGAGATAATGATGCAAGGGAAGAGTTTATAAATGGAAATTTGAGATTAGTTTTAAGCGTTATACAACGTTTTGGAGGAAGGGGAGAAAGCGTAGATGACTTATTTCAAGTAGGATGCGTAGGACTAATAAAATCAATAGATAATTTTGATACTACATTAAATGTACAATTTTCAACGTATGCAGTGCCAATGATAATACGGAGAAATTAGAAGACATTTGCGTGATAACAACCCAATAAGAGTTAGTAGGTCTATAAGAGATTTAGCATATAAAGTGCTTCAAGTAAAAGAAAGAATATTAAAAGAAACTCAAAAGGAGGCAACTATTGAAGAAATTGCGAAAGAGTTGGGAGTAGAAAAAGAAGAAATTGCATTTAGTTTAGATGCGATTCAAGATCCAATTTCTTTGCAAGAGCCGGTATATAATGATGGAACGGAGAGTATATATGTAATGGATCAAGTTAAAGATTTAAAAAATACAGATGACTTATGGGCAGAAAATATAACAATTGCAGAGGCAATGAAAAAATTGAATTCAAGAGAAAAAATGATTATTTCAAAAAGATTTTTTGATGGTAGAACACAAATGGAAGTTGCAGAAGAGATAGGAATATCACAGGCACAAGTATCTAGATTAGAAAAAAGTGCAATAAATAGAATAAAAAAGATTTACGATTAATATAATAAAAGTGCAAATTTAAAGGAGTGATATTGTGAATCAAAAGGGGCTAGATTTCAAACATAAAGAAGTTATTAATATAAATGATGGAAGAAGATTAGGATTTGTACAAGATGTAACGGCAGATCTGAATTCGGGTACAATAACTTCAATAATAGTTCCGGGAAGCAATAAAATTCTTAATATATTTGCTGGAAATAATGATATTGTAATCCCATGGAATAAAATAAAGTGTATTGGTGAAGATATTATATTAGTTGAAATATAAAAAAGCACCCAATTAAGGGTGCTTTTTCATATTATGAAAGGATGACTACTTCATATCCAAGTAATCTAAGCAATTCTGCTATTGGTGAAGAATTGATATACAGAACTTTCTTCTCTTTTTCAATTTGCTGAACACTTAGAACAATTCTAGCTAACTCTAAGAGCTGGTTAAGAGATTGTTCTTCAAGGTTTGCTATAAATTCAGAACTTAAAAATTCTGATATTTTCTGCATCTTTTCCAAAATGCTGAAATCAGTTTCACCAATGAAAAAGTTGTACTCAGAAACCTCATGCCCACTAGAACAAAGAATTTTGAACTCTGTTAATTTGCGAATTTCTTTATCAAGAAAATCAAGATCGTCTTTTAAACGAATAATTTCTTCTTTTTTCTCTTCAATCAGCTTATCAGTTTCGTCAAGATTTGCAATAATATCATTTAATTTCAATTGCTGTTGTTTAACTTCTTGTAAGAGAGCTTCATATTTTTTCTGAACAATGTCAAGCTCGTTCTGGCAGATGCGTTTTTCTGAAATTAAATTATTTTTTTCACTTTCTGATTTTGCTAATGCAATAGAGAGAGTTTCACGTTCTTTTTGAAAATCTTCAAGTGGAATTAGCACAGGTGTACTTGCTACAACAGCAACTTTTTCTTCTGGTAATTCACCAGAGACTGGAACTTCAGAAACTTCACATAGCATTTCGGTAGAAACAGGAACATCTGGTGCAACAGAATGTTGAACTTTATCGTTTTTTGCTAAATTCCGAAGAATGCTTTCTGCAAATTTTTTGCTGAAAGTATCAGACAAAATAGTAGGTAACTCTTTTTCAGTAGTGTTTAATTTTTCTGCAATTTCTTTAGCTGTTAAGTTGTGCTTAATCCAGATATTGATGTTTTTTGATGTTAACTTTGCCATTATTTTTCCTCCAATGTTTTTTTGTACTCTTCTATGTTATAAAGAGTTGTTTTAATGTCATCATACAATGCTTCCAAGTTTTGCGAGAGTAACCAATGGTCTACTGCAGTATGTTTAGAAACTATTCTGCTTTTCCTGCTAATAGATTTTTTTATTGGTCTAACAAGGTCATCACGCGAAACACCTTCGTTTTTAGCAATTTCATACGTTAACCTATAAACGTGTGAATAATCAACCTTAAAGTGCTTTGCAATTTCTTTGATACTCATCTCAGGATGCTCTTGCTTAAAACTGTAAAAATCTCGAATTAACCGAATGACAGCTTCACTTCTCATAATATTTTCCTTTCACAATAAAATAATGGGTAACATAATATAATTATAATGCTTTCTATAAAAAATGTCAAATACTTACAGAAAGGAAAAATTAATTA
>CAZTHC010000053.1:0-7626 GCA_964613425.1 uncultured Lachnospiraceae bacterium | reverse complement strand
TTCGTGATTTGTATTAATACAATGAAAATCTCTAAAATTTATAATTGGTGCTAATGTTAATTTTGCATTATAATTACCATTTACTATTTTATAATAAATGCATACTGTGTTTTTTCCGTATTCCATGCAAACAATTTTTTTAATGTTTGTATCTTGTACTTGAAAAGAAAAAACTGGCATATATTCTTTTTCAAAACTCTCTATTTTTTTATATCCTGTAGAAATAAAATTTTTACATACATTAGTATATAAGTTATATTCATTCTCATTTATTCTAATGCTTTCATCTAATTTAGATAATATTAAAAATCTTCTTGCAGGTGGTGTTAAAGGTGCAACTAATAAACCATGATACTTTCTTGTGTTTGTTCCTAATACAGTTGAAGAACTATATCCACCTATTCCGTTTGTTATTATCCATTCTTTTCTTAGACCTTCATTTAACGATAATTGTAACTTACTATACTTCATTTGTAATTTCATTCCCTTCTAATATTAATATTTAAAATTAATCTTTTTGATTAAAAATCTTTTTTAAATATTTTTCTTTTTCTTCTGATTCGTTTCTGTTTTGTCTTTCTATGTAGTTTAGTCTTTCAATTCTCTTTTCTTCACTAGACTGTATAGATTCTATTCTGTCTTTATATTTTGCATTAAACTTGCTTTTTCTATTTGGATCTTTTACATGTTTTACAATTTCTTTTGGCTTTTCGTGTTTACGAATTTTCTTTTCTTTTTTCTTTTCATCATTTAATTTTGAATTTAATAATATATATTTTGTATCTGTCTTTTTATCTTTAAATCTTAAATCATTACATATTATTTCTATAATTGTTGCAGCAATAACATCTGAATTATGTCTTATATATTCATCATTTATAGTTGCCATGCTTTTTTGTATAATGTTTACACCTTTTTCTTTAGATTTTTGTATATCTAAATTTACAATATCTGAACCTTGTTTATTATACTTTCTTACATATTCTGGAACAATTTCCCCAGTATCACATATACAAATATCTATTGTTCCTTCTCCTGTATGTTCTAATATTGCATTTATATGGTCAGATACAGAATAATTATCTGTTTGCCCTGGTTCTGTCATAATATTTGTTACATAGAATTTTTTAGCTTTACTTTCTTTAATTGTTTTTGAAACATTTTTTATTAACAAGTTTGGAATAACATTTGTATATATACTTCCTGGCCCTATAACAATTGCATCTGCTTCTTGAATTGCCTCTAGCACTCCAGGTGCTGGCTTACAATTTGAAGGTGTTATATAAATTCTATTAATTTTACTTACTTTTTCATATACAGCTTCTGGTATTTTATTTTTTTCTTTTACTATTGTTCCATCATCTAATTCTGCACAAATTTGCATTTCATCCAATGTAACTGGTAAAACTTTTCCTGTTATATTTAAAACTCCTCTTGATTTTTCTATACTTGTAGTAAAATCTCCACAAATATCCTTCATTGTTGATAAATATAAATCTCCGAAAGTTAAACCTTTTAGTTTTCCATTATTGAATTCATAACTCATTAATTTATTCATTACTTCTTCGTCTTCGGACAATGCTACAAAACTTCCTTCAATATCGTCTACGGGTAACAATTTAAGTTCTTGTCTAGAGTTAGTTGGCTTATTTCCATAATCTGAAACAGTTACTATTGCAGTAATATTATTTGTATATTTTTTTAACCCCTGTAGGACAGTATTCAAACCACTTCCGCCACCTATTACTACTATTTTAGGTCCATTATTATATACATTTTTGTTGAAAATTAATGTTTTTATGTCTATATTTGCCTTTGCATTATTCTCCATTTCGTCATCATTTGCTTCAATTAACAATTCTAGAGTTCTTTTTTGAATAAAAACTATTCCAATAATAGTAAAAGTAAATCCAAATACAAATGTTACTACTATTTTAACAACATCAATAATTACTAATTCCTTTTGTACTAGTATTTCTGTAAATCCATAACATGCTAAAGCAATTCCTATTAATATTAATAATATCCACCTTTTCATTTTCGTGCTGGCTTTAAACCATTGAAAAAATCCACCCATTTTTTTTAATCCTCTCCTATAATTTCTATTTCTTCTTCTATTTTTACTTCATATTTCTCAAAAATTTTATCCTTAACGTATTTAATTAAATCTAATATATCTTTTGAACTGGCATCACCTAAATTAACAATAAATCCCGCATGTTTTGTGGAAACCATAGCCCCACCAATTTTATATCCTTTAAGTCCTGCTTCATCTATTAGTTTAGCAGTAATAAAATCTGTGCCTCTTTTAAATGTACTTCCTGCATTTGGAAATTCGATAGGCTGTGCCTCTTTTCTTTTTTGTAAAAGCTCCTCCATCTGTTTTTTTATTTCTACTTTGTCTCCAGTTTTTAGACTTAATCTAGTTGAAATTACAATATAGTTATTATCTTTAAAAATACTGTATCTGTAGTTGAAGTTTTGTTCTTTGTTATTTAGTTCTCCAATGCTTCCATCTGTATTGATATATTGTGTAGAAATAACTACATCTTTCATTTCTCCGCCATACGCACCCGCATTCATTTTTATAGCTCCACCAACTGTTCCGTGGAATTCCTGCTGCCCATTCCATTCCTGTTACTGAATTTTCTGCTAAAAAATATGTTAACACTGGAATTTTAACTCCTACACCTACTTCTAGTATTATTTGTTCTTCCGTATTTTTTAGAATTTTAATATCTTCAAATTCTAGTTTTATAATAATTCCTCTAAAACCAGCATCTTTTACTAACAAATTTGTTCCATTACCTATAACATACATTGGTATATTATAAGTTCTAATTAATTGTAATAGTTTCCTTAATTCTTCTACGTTATATACTTTAATAAAATAATCTGCATTACCTCCGCACTTTAAAGGACGTATGCTTTTTCATTGGTTCGTTTAAGAATATATTTTTAGAATCTATTATTTTTATTAATTCATCATATATATTCATAAATTCTCCTTTCAAAAATAAAGATTTTATTACATATAGATATTATCATTTTTTCCGTTTTTTTACAACACTTTTTAATTTTTTATTTCAAGTATATGTTGTTAAAATTAATTTTTACAAACAATTGACATAATTATTGCAAAATGTTAAAATTATGTCAAGCTTTTTGCTTAAATTTATTATATGAAAGGGAAATTAATATGAACGAACAGTTTTATCGGATTTTTGCGGAGGAAGTATTTCCTAATACTTGTTTTAAAAATTCCACAAATTCCAAAGACATTATCTTGGCAAAATATATTTCTTGCCCTATTTCTGCAAAAATAATATCCAAAGAAAAAGATTTAACAAAAATTCAGTTTGCAGATGATTTGTTTGGAGAAATTCCTGGTAACCAGCTTTCAATTTATCCTTCTTCCAATGATTTTACAAATGTAGGAGATATCATCAATGTTAAAATTATTGATAATTCTTCTACTTCTGTAATTGCATCAAGGAAACGTGTTCAAGAAGATTTATTGTGGGATTTACAAAGATACCGCAATCGCACTGTTATGTGTACAATAAAAGAGGTCAACGAAGCATTTATATGGGTTGATTTGGGAAACGGTATACTTGGAAAAATTTTAAATAATGATTTATTCTTTTATACAGGATATCGAATTAATTTCATAAAAAAAGCATTTCTTGTTGGAGAAAAAGTTCCCATATATATAAAATATTTTTCTGAAACAGATAAATATTTTACTGGTTCTTACAGATATGCATTTCCATCATACGAAATACAAAAAGGTCTTTTTAGGGCTGGTCAGATACTTTGTTGCATTGTAACAGGTGAAACTAATAATTATGAAAATGGCTATTTTGTTTTTGTAAACCCTTATGTGAATGGTATTGTTGACATTCCAACAGACTATGAATACGCACCAGCCATCGACAGAGGAACTCGCATTACCGCTTATGTAAAGAAAATAGGTAAAAAAGGATTACACCTTAATATTATTACACCTTACCAAATAGATGACCGTTCATAAAATTTCTAAAAGAAGAGAATTAATATTCTCTTCTTTTATTATTGTATAAAATTTTCATTTGTGAATTTTTTGCCAATGGGGACGGAGGTTTTTGGCAATTTTTTTGTAATACAATTTACAATAAATATGTAATTTCGTTTACGGGTCGTCGAGGACGCCGACCCCTACAGATTGCAATATGTTTTGTTAATGAATTTGCGGGCAAAGTTGGAGCCTTGCCCCTATATTTTTCACTAATTTTATTTTAAAAGTTATTTTAAAATTTCGCTTATTACATTTCCCAAATATTTCATGCTTGCCAATGTTTGTTCTAATGTATTTCCTGTTGCTCCTACTTCAATTATGCACGCATATTTTGCAAGTTGTTGATTATACCTAGAATTAGTTAATAAAATTGGTAGAAACAACCCGTGGATATAATTGATTTGCTTTTTCTTGCACTTTTATAGCAAATTTTAAGTTTTCTCTCCAATTAGGATGTTCTAATCCTCCTCCATTTGTGCCTACAACAAACATTAATCTTGCAACAGTTTCGTTATTTATTTCTGCAGTAGGTCCATAGCTACTTCCATCTCCTACAGCATCTCTATGCAAATCTATTACAATCTCAGAATTTGAATTTTCTAATATATTTCTTACAGTTTTTTCTGACCTACTGTATGAACCAGAATATGCTGGATAATCATGGTATGTATTGTCTTGTATTACGCTTACGTCTTTACTTTCTAATTTATTCTTTAGTTCTAACCCAACTCTTGCTACACTATAATTTAAATCTGTTGTTCTATAATTTCCAGTCATTTCATAATTATACTTTTCGCTCGGTGTATAGCTCTCACAAGTATGTGTGTGAAAGATTAGTATACTTTTATTTTTATCTATTTCTATATTTGTATCTAGCATGTCTGCAGTTATTTCATAATCTGTCTGATTTTTTATATCTGAAGTACTAAATTTATTATTATTAACAGGTTCGATGATTTCTTCTTTTTCTTTTGGATTAGTAATTTCTATTATTTCTTGTAAATCATCCACTGTTAGTTCTTCTTCGTTTATGTTTAAGTCTTTTATAATATTGTTTTTTGCTCCGAATTCTAAATCCAATATTGTTTTTGCAAGAGAAATATTAGTAGCTTTAATATGGTTTTTTTCATTTATATTAGGTAATACTGTTTCCATACATTTTGAACAAACTATCATTTCATTTAAGTAATAGTTTAAGTTTAAATTTTTAGCAAAAACAAAAGTACTAATTAATATAGAAACAACTATAACAATTAGTACTATTTTTTTTAGTATATCTTTAATATTTATTACTGCAATATTCATTATATATATCTCTCCTTTTGTCCAATATATATAATGTATATTTAAATCAGATTATTTTTATAACTTAAAATCATTTAAATCTATTTGTTTTTCTTCTCCTGTTTGCATATCTTTTATTACTGCCTTTTTAGTTTCAATTTCAGTATCTCCTAGAGTTATAACGTTCTTAGCTCCTAGTTTATCCGCAGATTTGAACTGTGCTTTTAAACTTTTTCCGCTCACATCTTTTTCTATATATTTACCTTCTGAACGTAACTTCATTGCCATTTTTGTAGCAAATGTATCTGCGTTTTCACCTATTGTTGCTATATATAATTCTGGTTTTCTTTGTTGTATTGAATCTTTATTATATTTTCCAAACAAGTCTACTATTCTTTCAACTCCCATTGCAAATCCTAAAGCTGGTGTGTCTTGACCATCTAATTCCTTAATTAGTCCGTCATATCTACCACCTGCTAATACTGTATATCCTTCATCTTTAGATATAAATTCGAATACTGTTTTTGTATAATAATCTAAGCCTCTAACAATTCCAGAATCTATTGTATATTTAATTCCTACAGAATCTAATGTATTTTTTACATTTTCGAAATGTTCTTTGCATTCATCACATAAATAATCTAAAATTTGTGGTGCGCCAACATTTAATTCTTTACAGTTTTTTTCTTTACAGTCTAATATTCTCATAGGATTTTTTTCAAAACGTTCTTTACATGTATAACAATAATTATCTATATTCTTACCTATAAATTCTTTTAATGCTCTTTGATATTCACTTCTACATTTTGGGCAGCCAATACTGTTTATTGTTAATTCAACGTTTTGTATATTTATATTTTTTAATATCTCACTTGCCATTATTATTGTTTCAACATCTGCTAAATATGAACTTGTTCCTATTAGTTCTGCTCCTATTTGGTGAAATTCTCTTAATCTTCCTTTTTGAACATTTTCATATCTATACATCGCCATGTTATACCATACTTTTAATGGTGAAGGTAATGATGCCATTCCATTTTCTATGTATGCTCTAACTACCCCAGCAGTTCCTTCTGGTCTTAATGTTATACTTCTGTCTCCTTTATCATTAAATGTGTACATTTCTTTTTGAACTACATCTGTTGTATCTCCTACACCTCTTAAAAACAGTTCTGTATTTTCAAAAACTGGTACACGTATTTCTTTATATGAATAATTCTCTAAAGTTTGTTTTATTTTTTCTTCAACATATTGCCATTTGTAACTTTCTGTTGGCAATAAGTCTCTTGTTCCTTTAGGTTTTTGTATCATTTTTATTCCTCCTATTTTATGAATTTGTTTTTATTTGCCGGCCGTCTCGGGTACGCCGCCCCCTACGATTTGTATTGTTTTTATTTGTAATTATTGTTGAGATGTTTCTACTTCACTTTGTTTCGCTCAACATGACATTAATAAAACTTGTGTGTTATTTTTATCATTCGCTAATTAATAGTCTCTTGGTTTTAGTTCTAAATAAATTGGTTCTTCTTCTTTTACCATTGTAGACTTTCCATGTCCTGGATAAATAATTGTATCTTCAGGTAATACCATAATTCTGTCTGTTATAGAACTTATTATTTCTTCAAACGAACTTGTTGGTAAATCTGTTCTTCCCCATGTTCCTCTAAATATTGTATCTCCGGTAAAAATCATTTTTTGTTCTGGGCAATATAAGCATACACTTCCCTTTGTATGTCCTGGTGTATGTATTACAATAAATTCTAAATCTCCAACATGTATTAAGTCTTGATCATCTATTCTAGAATCTGATTCTAATTGTGGATTTTCCATTCCTATATAACTTGTAAGGTTTATTTCATCATTGTATAATCCTTCTGCATCAATTCTATGAACTAGTATTTTTCCTCCTAGCTCTTTTTTTATTTCTGGAATCCCACAAATATGATCACCATGTGCATGTGTAACAAATATGTATTTTAGTTTAACATCTAACATCTTTAACATTTCTATTATTCTTTTTGGTTCACCACCTGGATCAATAACCATAGCTTCTTTAGATTTTTCATCTAAAACTATATAACAATTTGTATTTGCTCCAATTCCTGCTATTACTTTTATCCTCTTTAGTATCATATTTATCCTTCTTTCAACTATTCAGTTTTTATTTACGTCTTTGCACTTCATATACACTATCTATTTTGCGTAATGATTTTAGTACTTGATTTAATTCATCTAAATTTTCAACTTCTATTGTTAATTCTGTAATTGCTATTCTTTCTTTATTT
>CAZTHC010000052.1:2239-7752 GCA_964613425.1 uncultured Lachnospiraceae bacterium | reverse complement strand
GTAATAACAATTATTGTATTATTAATTCTAGCCGGAGTAGCTATGACAGTTATAATGGGAGATAACAACTTATTTGAAAAAGCACAACAGGCAAAAGAAGAAACAAATGCGCAAGTAATAAAAGAACAATTAGAATTGCAAATATTACAAGCAAGATTAGATAATCAAGGTAAAGTAACTTCAGAACAATTAAAAACAATATTTCAACAACATGGAACTGTGGTATATGAAAGTAACGGAGTGACAGTAAAAGGTGTAAAACTATCAAATAACCAGGAAATATTATTATCTGAAGTAGCACAAATTAAATTTGATGAAAAACCAGCAGAAAGTATAACACTAGACCAAACAACAGCAACAGTAGACAAAAATGCAACAATCACATTAATGGCCACAATACTTCCAGAAGATGCAACAGTAAAAGGAGTACAATGGATAAGTAGTGATGAAACAATAGCAACAGTAGATGAAAATGGGGTTGTAACGGGAGCAGCACAAGGAACAGTAACAATAACAGCAAAAACAACAGATGGAACAAATTTAACAGCCCAATCAGAAGTTACTGTTGATACGATGCTAGCAACAGAAGCACATGTCGGAGATTATGTTAATTATTTACCGCTAGCAAACTTTAATACTACAACTTGGCAAGTATTTTATATAACCAATACTACTGTCTTATTAATACCAAGAGAAAATTTTGGAAATTATAGTGCGCAAACGACTTATCAACTATCTAGCCTACTATCTTCTGGTGATGCACGTCTTCTAAATCCAGATTATGCATCTTCACAAAGACTGGCTCCATATAAAAGTGAACTAGATAGGACAATTACATCAGTAAAGAATTGCGGTTTTACATACTGGCTAATGGATAGTTATTTTGGTGAAGGAAAAAACTATCATCATTTATGTTTTAGTACTATTTCAGGATATACAAATTGTTACGGTGTTCGTCCTACAAGACCAGTTATTACATTAAAAGCAGGTTTAAAAACAAGTGGCAAAGTAAATAATGTTTGGCAATTAATTCCACAACCGTAATAATTAAAATATTAATTAAACCAATATTAAAGCAATATTCATATTGCTTTTTTGGCGTTTAAATAGTATAATTACATAGATATTTTAAAGAAAGAAGTGTATATATGTTTAGTTTTAAAAGTGAAATTGCAAAGGCAATTTCTAAGGTTACAGAAATTAATGAAAATGAATTAGTTAATTATATAGAAATACCACCAAATTCAGATATGGGAGATTATGCTTTCCCTTGTTTTAAATTAGCAAAGGATTTAAAGAAGGCTCCTCCTGTTATTGCAAATGAGATAATTGAAAAGATTGATATTGATAATGAAACAATTGAAAAAATTGATATTGCTGGTGGATATTTAAATTTTTATATTAATAAAGAAAAATTAGTTAATGTTGTTTTAAATGAAGTTTCAGATAAAAACACTGAATATGGAAAAAGTAATGTTGGACAAGGTAAAAATGTTGTTATTGATTACTCTTCTCCAAATATTGCAAAACCATTTCATATTGGTCATTTACGCTCTACAGTAATAGGTGGAACTTTGTATAAAATATATAACTTTTTAGGATATAATAGTGTAGGTGTCAATTTTCTGGGAGATTGGGGAATTCAATTTGGAAAAGTAATGGCTGGATATGATTTATGGAAGAATGAATACGATTTTACTGAAAATGAAATAGATACTATTTTAAAAATTTATGTAAGATTTAGTAAAGAAGAAAAAGAAAATCCAGAAATTACAGAGCTTGCAAGAGAATGGTTTAGAAGACTTGAAAAGGGAGACCCAGAAGCTATTAAAATGTGGGAATGGCAACGAAAATTAAGCTTAGAAAATTATTCAAAAACATATAAATTATTAAATTCTTCTTTTGATTCTTATAATGGTGAAGCATATTACAATGATAAAATGGAGGCAGTTGTAGAAGAATTAAAAGAGAAAAATTTATTAATAGATTCACAAGGCGCAAAGGTTGTAGATTTAGAGCAATTTGGAATGCCACCATGCATTATAATTACTTCTGCAGGTACTACAATTTATGCTACAAGGGACTTAGCTGCTTTAACAGATAGAATGAATTCATATAATTTTGATAAAGCTTTATATGTTGTTGGAAATGAACAACAATTACATTTTAAACAGATATTTAAAGTATTTGAATTGATGGGATATAGTGATTATGCAAAAAAATGTGAACATATTCCATTTGGACTTGTTGTAGACAAAAATGGAGAAAAAATAGGTTCAAGAAAAGGAAATTCTGTATCTTTAGAAGAAATTCTAAATGAAGCTATTGAAAAAGCTAAAAAGATAATTGAAGAAAAAAATCCAAATTTAGAGAACAAAGATGAAATAGCTAGAAAAATAGGTGTTGGTGCTATTATATTCAATGATTTATCTACTAGTAGAATTAAAGATGAAATCTTTGATTGGGATACAATTCTAAATTTCCAAGGAGAAACAGGACCATATATTCAATATATTTATGTACGTACACGAAGTGTACTTGCAAAAGCAGGGTATATACCAGAAATTGAAAAAGTTAACTTTGCAAAATTGCTAGATAAAGAAGCTATAAATACAATTAAATTAGTATATTCATTTAATGATTATATAGAATTAGCTGCTGAAAAGAATGAACCTTCAATTTTAGCAAGATATTTAATAGATTTAAGTCAGAAATTTAGTAATTTCTATAATGAACATCATATTTTAACAGATGATAAAGAAGAACAAGATGCACGTTTAGCTTTAACAAGTGCTGTTGGAACAGTGTTAAAAACAGGTGTAGAATTATTAGGAATGGAAATGCCAGAAAGAATGTAATTATGATTAAAACAAAGAAAATAGAATTATTAAAAATTATTAGTGTAATATTAGTATTATTTTGGATGAGTACAGTTTTCTATTTTTCATCTCAAGTTGCAGATGATTCAAGCGGTACAAGTTCTTCTGTTATTGAATTTATATTAAATTTGAATCCAAACAATGCAAAATTACCAATAGAAGAAAAAACAAAATTAATAGAAGATTGGTCACCTTTAATTAGAAAAATAGCACATTATTCAATGTATGCTCTAGGAGGACTTTTAATAGCTTTTAGCCTAAAAGTAAGAAATAAAAATTACAAAAACAGTATAATTTTGTCTATAATAATAGGTGGTGGGTACTCAATTACAGATGAAATTCATCAATATTTTGTACCAGGAAGAAGCTGTGAAATATTAGATATGATAATAGATACAACAGGTGTATTTACAGGTATTATAGCTTTTTTATAATTAATGAATTTGTTAATTATTTTAAATTGAAAAAATATAGATAAATATTTTGAAATGTATTGCAAAAATATTATATTTACATATATAATATTAAATATGCAAAAGATATAAATTTTGGAGGAAAAAATGGAAGAATTAGATTTAAAAGAAATTTTTAATGTAATATGGCATAAAAAGAATCATATGATTTTAATTATTTTAGTTTTTATGCTTATTGGGGTTGTGTATACAATGTTTTTTGTAACACCTAAATATAAGGCATCTACAACTTTATTATTAGCAAATTCATCATCAGAAGCAACAAGTTCAGCAACAACACAAACAGATGTAAACCTTAATCAAAAATTAGTTGCTACATATAGTGAACTTATTAAAAGTAATAGAATTTTAAGACAAGTAATTAATAATTTAGATATTAAATTAACAGAAGGTCAATTGAAAGGATCTATAACAGTTACATCTGTAAAAAATACAGAAATAATTAGAATTGACGTTGTAACTAAAGATTCTTTGTTATCTACAAGAATTGCTAATGAAATAGCAAATGTATTCGGAAAAGAAGTAAAAGACTTATATAAAATAGATAACGTTAACGTTGTAGATTCAGCAGAACAACCAAAAACACCATATAATATAAATCATACTAAAGATATAATTATTTTTGCTCTTATAGGAGTTGTAGTTTCATTAGCATATATATTTATTATTTATATGTTTGATACAACTGTAAAAACAGCAGAGGATATTGAAAAGGCTGTTGGAAAAACAGTATTAGTAAGTATTCCTATTTGTGAAAGTAATCCTAAAAAAGGAGGTAAAAAATAATGAAAAAAGAAGTTATTGCTGCAAGAGCTCCAAAAGATCCAGTTTCAGAAATTTTTAGAACATTAAGAACAAATATACAATTTATGGGTACAGAAAAAGGATTAAAAACATTATTAATAACAAGTACAATGCCAGAAGAAGGAAAAAGTTGGGTTTCTTCAAATCTAGCTGTTACTTTCGCTCAAGCTGGAAAAAGAGTTGTTTTGATAGATGCAGATATGAGAAAAGGTAGATTATTTACTATATTTGGCATAGCTCCAAAACCTGGATTATCTAATTATTTATCTGGAGTAACTGAAGACGAATCTACAGATAAATACTCTAAAATAATAAATTATATACAAGAAACAGAAGTACCAAATTTATTTGTAATACCAGCAGGAAATGTACCACCAAACCCATCAGAATTAATTATTTCTAACAAAATGGCAGTTTTAATAGAAGAATTAAAGAGAATGTGTGATATTATAATATTTGACGGAACACCAAGTGCATTAGTTACAGATGCTGTAATCTTATCAAGGATGGTAGATAATACAATTATTGTCACAGCACACAAACAAACAAAAATGGATGACCTAAAGAAAATTGTTAAGTCTATAGAAAATGTTGGTGGAAAACTTGGAGGAATAGTATTAAATAAAGTTAAACTAACAGAAAAAGAATATTCTAAACAATATTATTATGGTAATGTTAGTAGCAATATGCCTAACAAGAAAGAAAATTTCGTAAAAAAAGTTATATCAGAAGAAGTACAAGCATTAAAACCAAAGGAAGATAAAAAGGATTTAAAATCAAAAAGATTAGAAGATTATACTTCAGAAGATTAAGAATTATTATAGGAGGTGCATAGTATGATAGATTTACATTCACATATTATTCCATGTGTAGACGATGGATCAGCATCTTTAGAAGAATCAATTGCATTAATTAATGAAGCAAAAAAAGCTGGATTTAAAGGAATATTTTTAACATCTCATTATATTCATAATGATAATTATATTTCAACCCCAGAAGAAAGGGATTTATTAAGAGCAAAATTAGATGAATATAATTTAGGAGTTAAATTATATTCTGGTGCAGAGATTTTTGTAATTCCTGAAATTAAAAGTTTATTAATAAACGGAAATGTGCAAACATTAAATAAATCTAAGTATGTGTTAATAGAATTACCTTTAAATCAAAAAATAACACGTCTTAAAGATATAATTTATGATATTTTATCATTACATTTAATACCTATAATAGCACATCCTGAAAGATATTCTTTTGTACAAGAAGATCCTAATACTTTATTAGAACTATTAGAAATGGGAGCTTTAATGCAATCTAATTATGCAAGTATTATTGGCTTTTATGGAAAATCTGCGCAAAA
>CAZTHC010000052.1:0-2139 GCA_964613425.1 uncultured Lachnospiraceae bacterium | reverse complement strand
ATAATTGCCACACAAATTAACATAACTTCATACAATATAAGGGAGGAGGTTATGTTGATGCAATTAAATGGAAAAAAAATTGGTTTTGCTCTTACTGGTTCTTTTTGTACTTATAAAGTTGTAATACCAAAAATAAAAGAATTAGTTCAGCAAGGAGTAGAAATTATACCAATAATGTCATATAGTTCTTATAAATTGGATACTAAATTTGGAAAAGCAAAAGATTTTATAGATGAAATTGAGAAAATAACAAATAGAAAAATCATTTCAACTATACAAGAAGCAGAGCCTATTGGCCCCAAAAGAATTACAGATATTATGATTATAGCTCCATGCAGTGGCAATACTTTAGCAAAACTTGCAAATGGAATAACAGATACTCCTGTACTAATGGCTGCAAAATCTCATCTTCGTAATGAAAATAATTTGGTTTTAGGAATTTCTACAAATGATGGATTAAGTGGAAGTGCAGAAAACATTGGAAAATTATTAAATAGAAATCACGTATTTTTTATACCATTCAGACAAGATAATCCAATTACAAAACCGCGTTCTTTAGTTTTTGATTCTAATTATATACAAAAAACTTTGGAAGAAGCTTTGGAAGATAAACAAATTCAACCAATTTTATTATAAAATTTAATAATTTTTCTTGGTATAATCATTAATATGTGCTATAATATTAATGATTATTTTTTAAAGGAGAGATTACAATGAATATAGACGAAACAATAAAATTCATGCTAAAAGGTGCAGCTGCACACACAGATGAAAAAGATATTAGAGAAAAATTAAAGAGTATAGATAAAGAAAATAGACCTATTAGAGTTAAATTAGGTTTAGACCCTTCAGCTCCAGATATACATTTAGGACATGCTGTTATTTTAAGAAAAATTAAACAATTACAAGATTTAGGACATGAAGCTGTAATTATTATAGGAGATTTTACTGGTATGATAGGAGACCCTACTGGTAAATCTAAAACTAGAAAACAGTTAACCAAAGAACAAGTAGAAGAAAATGCTCAAACATATGTTAAACAAATATTTAAAATATTAAATCCTGAAAAAACGACAGTAAGATTTAATAGCGAATGGTTAGCAAAAATGAATTTCAAAGATGTTATTGAATTATGTGCGAAATGCACAGTTGCTAGAATGTTAGAAAGAGATGATTTCAAAAACAGATATGAAAATAACCAAAGTATTTCTGTACATGAATTCTTTTACCCATTAATGCAAGCATATGATTCTGTTGCGATTAAAGCAGATTTAGAATTAGGTGGAACAGACCAAACATTTAATGTTTTAATGGGAAGAAATATACAAAAAGATTTTGGACAAGAACCTCAAATAACACTATTTATGCCACTTTTAGAAGGTATTGATGGCGTTGAGAAAATGAGTAAAAGCTTAGGAAACTATATCGGAATAAATGAAGATGCAAACACAATTTTTACAAAAGTAATGAAAATACCAGATAATATGATAATTAAGTATTATGATTTATGTACAGATGTGCATCCAGATGAAGTTGAAAAAATTAGACAAAGAATATCAAATGGAGAAAATCCACGTAATATTAAATTAGAATTAGCAAATGAAATTACTACATTATATCATTCTAGGGAAGAGGCAAATAGTGCTCAAGAATACTTTATAACTGCATTTACAGAACAAAAAGCGCCAGAAGATATGCCTGAAATAAAAATTTCTGAAGGACAAAACATTTTAGATGCAATATTATTAACTGGAAAATATAAATCAAAATCAGATATAAAAAGATTATTTGAACAAGGTGGAGTAAAAATTAATGATGAAAAAATAACTGATTTTAGAAATATTACAAATATAGAAAACAATACAATAATTCAAATAGGAAAAGGAAATTACTATAAAATAGTTAAATAAATAATATTTAAAACAATTATCAAAATATTTGGTAATTGTTTTTTTATATGTAAAATGCAATAAAAGGAGGGAGAGCGTAATGAAAAGATGTTTTTGGTTAAATTAAACATTGCACAAAATGTAGATTTTGCGCAGAACGAGGTAGGAAAAATTCATATATATTATAATTGAAACCCCCACCGCTATCTTTAAGCATTTTCCAGCTATACCATTCTATAATATCTCGTAT
>CAZTHC010000051.1:0-7853 GCA_964613425.1 uncultured Lachnospiraceae bacterium | reverse complement strand
ATAGAACCAACAAGTGGGTTGGACCCAATTATGCAACAAACTTTTTATGAATTATTGAAAGAGGAAAAAGAAAAAGGCACAACTATATTTTATTCTACACATATATTAAGTGAAATTTCAAAAATTTGTGACCGTGTTGCAATTATTAAGGATGGAAGCCTTTTAAATATAGAAACAATGAAAGAAATGCATGAAAAAAACCTAACATTTGTTACAGTAGAATCTAATGAAATCGAAGAAATAGTAAAAAACTTAGATTTAGAAATTATTTTACATGATAAAAAACTAGCAAAGTTTAAAAATACATTACCAGCAGATACTTTACTAAAGGAACTTACAAAGTATAAAATAGATAAAGTTTTAATTGAAGAAGCTTCATTGGAAGATATATTCTTACATTATTACAAATAGGAGGTAATTATGTTTAAAAGAGAGCTAAAAGTGAATTTTAAAAGCTTTACAATTTGGTTAACTATATTAATAGCATTATTTTTGCTAGTATTTTTAATGTATCCCGCGATTATAGAAGGTGGAGATATTAAGCAAATGAATGAGATGATGAAGGTTTTTCCAGAGGAAATATTAAAAGCTTTTAATATGGATATAACATCAATAGATAGTGCATTTGGTTGGTTGAAATCTGAGGGATTTGTTTTTGTTCTACTAATAATAGGATGCTATTCTGGCATGCTTGGATCTAATATTTTATTAAAAGAAGAAAGCGATAAAACAATAGAATATTTAAGTGGGTTGCCAGTAAAAAGAAGTAATATTGTGTTAAGTAAGGTTGCAGTAGGTTTAATATATATTATTTTAATGGTAATTATTATAGGAATATTTAATTATATAGGGTTACAAGTTAGTGGGGAATTTGATAGATTACAATACATTTTACTTAGTATAACTCCAATTTTTTCTTCAATTCCAATTTTCTTTATATGTATGTTTGTATCAACATTTACACATAAAATAAAAAAAGTATTAGGAATAAGCTTGGGAATTGTCTTAATAAGTTATGTTTTGCAATTATTATCTTCTTTATCTGAAACTACAGAATTTTTAAAATATTTATCTGTATTTACTTTATCAGATATTAGAAACGTTATATTAAATATTTCAATAAATCCGGCAATGATAGTCATTAGCACTAGTATATCACTAATTTTCTTTTTATTAATAACAATTAGGTATGAAAAGAAAGAGTTAGTTTAATAAATAGGTTTTAAAAAAAGAAAGTAAATAGTTTACTATTTACTTTCTTTGTGGTTTAAAACAATTAAAAAAATTGCCAAAAACCTCCGTCCCCATTGGCAATTTATATAAATTTTCTTGGAACTCTTTCACTTATTGTACATAAGATTTCATAATTTATAGTATCACATTTTTCTGCTAAATTTTCTAAAGTTATGTTTTCGTTATCAAAAATAATAACTTCATCTCCTAATTTTACGTTTGAAATTTCAGTAACGTCTGCCATAAAACTATCCATACAAATTTTACCAATTATAGGAGCCATTTTACCATTTATTAAAACTTCCCATCCGTTCGAAAAAGTCCTTCTAAAGCCATCTGCGTAGCCAATTGGAATTGTTGCAACTTTCGTATGTTTCGTTGTTATATAACTTCTATTATATCCAATACTAGTGCCTTCTTTTACCTCTTTTAAAAATGTAATTGTAGATTTCAATTTTGCAACAGGTTTTAAGTTTATTTTATTTAGAGTGTTAGAAGCAGCAGGGTATCCATATATTATTATTCCAGGTCTTACTAAGTTAAAATGTGCTTCTGGGTAATTCAATAATGCATTTGATGCAGCAGTATGAATATATTTGACTTTACCTAAAATGGCGTTAGCTTTTTCAACGGCAATGTTAAAAGATGCTAATTGCTTTTTTGTATATTCATCATCGTCATCTGCTGAAGAAAAATGGGTATAAATCCCTTCAACAGTAATGTTTGAAGATAATAAATTTAAATATTCCTCTACTCTATTTGGGTTGATTCCGGTTCTTCCCATTCCAGTTCCAATTTCTAAATGAACTTTAATTTCTTCTTTAAAATTTGATAGAGATTCTGCAAAATCTATTGAACTAATTCCAACAATAAGATTATATTTAATAATTTTTTTTATTTCAGACTCATAAGGTTGATTTAATATAAAAATTTCTCTTTTATAGCCTAATTCTCTTATGAAAACGCCTTCATCTACAGTTGCAACAGCAACAATATTGAATTTGTTTAAAACATCTAACCTATGGTTAATATAAGTTCCATAGGCATTTGCCTTTATTACAGGCATTAAGTCTACATTATTGTTTAATCTATTTTTTATTTGCTCAATATTATAATCAAAATTTTTCAAATTAATTTCCAAGTAAGTTGGCCTAGTAATTTCATCCATAAATAAACTCCTTCTAATTTTTCATTTTAATGCTAATAAGTTCTTTAACGTCTTTTAGAATTTCTGTACTTGTTATGTCGAACATTAACCATCTACTATTATTAAAAATAGTAGTGTTTTTATAAATGTTTTGTATATATTCAGTGCAACTTGGTAAAAAATATTCTATCTCTTCCTGATTTTTACTTGAAACTGTTAACATACAAGTAAAATAGTTTTTATTTGGATATAAAGTACAAATTGATTTTCCACTTTTTTTATATTTAACATTCCAACCAGGTAGTAAAGAGCAAGAACTATGCTCAATTCTTGCTTCAACATTATAATTGCTTTCAATAAAATTGCATAAGTCTTTCAAAAAAGGATTATTAATATATTCACTTATTTCATTAAAAGTTGGCATTTTATCTGATTTATATAATTCACTCCATTCCATATTAGAACCTCCATAAATTATTTTTTATTGCCAAAAACCTCCGTCCCCATTGGCAATTTTAACGCTCATTCTCTGCTTTTTCTTCCTGTATTTTTTTGTCTATATAATCATCTGATAGCATATAATTAATAAATGCAGTTTTTTCTTCTGGCGTTGATATATCTTCAGAAGTATAACCCATTCTAATTGCGAATTTGTAAAATGTTTTTGAGTCAAGTTTTAATATTGCTTTTTTTCGCTCTTCAGGTTTTACAGCTTTTAGTGCTGATAGTAAGTTTTCATTGATTCCACCGATAAGTATAGAAGATGTACCTACATGTTCAGCTTCTGATTTATCAAGTTTGTTTATTTTGTGGCACAAACTGTCGCTTTCATTCATAACATGAAGAGAAATCATTGAATAACCAGGTATTTCGACAATAATTGTTTTCGAACGTTTCTTTTCATCATAACTTCTTTTTATTTTAATGCTTGGATTTTTTGCTGAAATATCTATTACTGCTTCTATTAAAGCATATTTTAATTCAAAAAATTTACTTGAAGTTTCTCTATATTCTTTTTCCGTTGAATGCGCATACCTGTTACATAAATTTGCTAATTTAATTATTTTATATGCTACATCTTCACTTTTTCTAGAATAACGTTTAGCCAGAGAAGACTCAGAATGTGGCAAGGTTGGTTTCATACTAAGTTTATTATTATTTACTATAACACTTGCATTTTTCTCTTCATAATACTCTGCTTTTGCTTTTTTATGAGCCATTAAATATTCCTTAAGTAATTCTGAATAGATTTGATCTACTGTAATTGAATTTTTGTTATAATCTTTTTTGCTTAAAAAACTTTCGGCTTTATTAATAATTTTATTTACTCTGTTTTCATTAATTTTGTACGAATTTGGAATGCTTATTAAATTTTTTGAGTTAAGGGTAAAAAGTTCTCCGTCTACGGTTACTGATTCTTGTTTTTTAATATCTCTGTTTAAATTTTCAAATAAACAAACATTAACAGCCTCTATTTTAGCGTCTTTAGTGGCATTTGAAATACTAGGAGCACTTCGTAGTAATCCATATACTTCATATTCAGATGAGTCTTTTACAAAATCTTCACCTAAAAAATCTTCTATGTGTTCGGATAAAATTCCATCTGAATAATTTCTAATTGAACGAACACCAGATAAATACCTTCCATTAGGAGCAATAACAAATGAACCATTAGCATTTTTACAGCTTTTATTTAATCTAATTATTCCATTTTCTAAGCTATCTATATCTTCTTCAGTAAGTTCATATATTGGTACTAATAATGCAGCGTTTTCATTTGTAATGTTACAACAAGAATTTACAACGCCATCTGCTGTGTTCATATTATAAAATGTTTCAAATTCTTTATTGTCTGCTATAATTTTAATAGGAACTTTTCTATCAAATAGAGCATCCAAATCTTTAATTCCGTTCAGGGATAGGAATTATAACATAATCTTTACTTTCTAAATCAAGTTTCTTTACAGCTTCCTTTTTTGTTTTAAAACCAAGTTCACGCAAAGAAGCTTTTGGCAATTCACTTTGCTTCATTTTAAGCTTTTGCTTTTTCTTACTGAATTCACTTAATTGAGAATTTGCTTGTGATAAATCTTTTTTATATTCTAAAGTTTGTTTGGTCTTATCTTTAAGTTCTTTAGTTTTACTTTTAATTTTTTCTCTAGTTTCAGTATATTTAGAAATAGTCTCAGGAATATTTTGCCTGCGTTTTAATAGAGGCTCTAATTTTTCACTATTTCTAGAAAAGTCTCCCATTTTTGATTCATATGGTTCAACAAGATCATAAAACTCAACCAGTGTTTCCCAAAGGTTGCATGATTCGCATACTTCCAAAAAGTATTTTTCTTCTGGGAAAAGTTCCTCTCCTTTTCTTTTTAAATTTTCTAGTTGTTTTATAGTATTCATATTTTTTTGTGTAGTACTTTTGGAAATAAAAGTATTAAGTGCATCATTAAAAACGAGTAATTCTTCTTTAGAATTTTCGTAAGAATTAATAATTCTCATTACTTTTCTAAAAGAATAATTATTTGCATTTGAAGATATTCTATTCCATGGCATTACATTTCTCAATGCAGATAAAAATTTCAAATTTAATTTAGACTGAGAATCAGTTGTAGTAAGCTGTTGAGATGTGTCTCCGGAAATGATTTTACTAATCTCAGCATTAAGCTCTTTAACTATAGTAGAAAATTTTATTACATATATGTATTCATCAATTATGCTTAAATCATTCTTCCTAGACGCTTGTTTTAGTTTATGTATAACCTGTTCTATTTTAGGAATATCAGCTTTTAAGTCAGATATTATCTTATATAATTCTACGTTTTTAGAACCTATAAAATTTTTATTCAATTGTTTTAATTCATCGCCCAAGAAATTTTTTTCTTTTTCAATACCGTTTAAAATCAAAGAAATTCCATCCATTTTATCTAATAAAATGGCTATTTTATCGTCAATTACAGATAGCTCATCTGAATATTGGCTTGATAAATTACTTTTCAACCTATCTAAAAATTTCATAAAACTCCTTTACTTACGGTAAAAACTTCATAATTATTCAATTAAATTATATAGGTTAAAAACTTCTTTGTCAATAAAATTGCCAAAGGGGACGGAGGTTTTTGGCAATTTTTTAAAACATTAAAAATTAATTGGTTTTTTAAGAAAAATATAGTATAATTTTAAAAGGAAATATTAGTTTAAAGGAGAATTCTATGATTGTTTAGTATTCACCAAAATATAGTTATTGGAATTGAGGAGAAGATAGAAAAACCGAAAATTCTTTTGGGAAAATTTGGATGAAATTGAGAGATGAATTGAGTAATAGTTAGAATTTATATAATATATATTAATTTAGAAAGGTGTTAAAATGGAGGAGAATAAAAAAGAAAAATCTGATGAGTATGTAAGTATTGGATTAAGTATGGGAATGTGTTTGGGACTAGCAGCAGGAACTGTAATAGGTGCAATTGTTCAAAATATTCCAATTTGTATGTGTTTTGGTATTTCCATAGGAATGTGCGTTGGATTAGGAATTGGCAGCATAATTAAGAAAAAAACTGATAAATAGGTTTGTAAAATTAAAAAATTGCCAAAAACCTCCGTCCCCATTGGCAATAATAAGTGCTAAATTTCCAGTTTAAAATTTATTATAGTTTATCGCAAATTTCGACAGACTTTTCACTTTTTAAATGATATACTTCTACAAGATATAGTAGAATATATCATTTTTTTTCTAAGGAGGCAATGTTCATATGCCTAGAATTCCAAGAAATTATCTAAAAACATCTTTTTTTCATATTATGTCTCAAGGACTCAATAAGAGTTTTATTTTTAATGATCCAATAGATATTAAATTTTATATTAAAAGTATGTATAGTTTAATTAAACAGTTTGATGTAAAGATTATAGCTTATTGCATAATGAATAACCATGTACACATCTTGATTGAAACAAAAAATATAAATGAATTAAGCAAATACATGCAGTTCTTAAATTCAAGATATGCCATGTACTACAATAAAAAGTACAAAAGGGTAGGATACGTATTTCGAGACAGATACGCTTCCGAAGGCATATATAGTGAAAAACAATTGTACAATTGTATAAATTATATTTACAATAATCCTGTTAAAGCAGGAATGTGTAGTAAACCAGAAGAATATAAGTTTTCTAATTATAAAAAGATAGAATTTAATGTTAGCAATGAATATGGATTTATAGATATAGATGAAGACAAAATAGAGTTATGCAAGAATGTAATAGCAAAGTATTTAAATAGTAATCAATTGAGATTAGAAGAATTAAAGAAGGATAGAATAAAACTAAAAGAATTATTGGTAATATTAAAGAAAAAGAATAAAATTTCATTTAGAATCATTTCAGAAATAATTAGAATTAATAGAGAAACATTAAGACAAAAGTATGAAAAATAAATTGCCAAAAACCTCCGTCCCCATTGGCAATTTGTATTGACAATTTAAAAAATAGCGTTTATAATTAGAATAGTTGAGTAACTATTCAACTGAAGGAGGATATTATGGAATATCAATGTGATTGTAACATTATTCATGAAGATGCAGTTAAAATTGCGCTAGAAAAAATGCCGGAGGAAGATATATTTGACAGATTAATTAATTTCTATAAATTAATAGCGGATAGCACGAGGGTTAAAATATTATTTGTGTTAGATCAACATGAAATGTGTGTGTGTGATATAGCAAATAGTCTTGGAATGACAAAAAGTGCAATTTCTCATCAATTAAAATTATTAAGGGAAAATAATTTGGTAAAATCCAAAAAAGAGGGGAAAGAGGTTTTTTATACATTAAATGATGAACATGTAACACAAGTATTTGAAGTTTCTTTATCTCATGTAAAGGAGTAAAATATGAAAACAGAAAAAAATATATTAATTGCTTTTATTTTAAATTTAGGCTTTTCTGTATTTGAATTTTTTGGAGGAATTTTCACAAATTCTGTAGCAATTTTGTCAGATTCAATACATGATATGGGAGATGCTATTTCAATTGGAGTATCGTATTTCCTTGAAAACAAAAGCAAGAAAAGTGCTGATAAAAATTATACTTATGGATATATAAGATATTCGGTTCTTGGAGGCCTAATTACCACAGTAATACTAATGGTAGGTTCTATTTTAGTAATATATAATGCAATTGGTAGGATAATTACACCAGTAGAGGTGAACTATCATGGAATGATAATATTTGCTGTTATAGGCGTAATACTAAATTTCATTGCTGCATATTGCACACGAGAAGGAGATTCTATCAATCAAAAATCAGTTAATCTTCATATGCTAGAAGATGTATTAGGATGGATTGTAGTATTGATTGGAGCAATAATAATGAATTTTACAGATATAAAAATAATTGATCCAATAATGAGTATAGGTGTAGCAGCATTTATTTTAATAAGTGCATTAAGAAATTTAAAAACGGTATTAGATTTGTTT
>CAZTHC010000050.1:0-8144 GCA_964613425.1 uncultured Lachnospiraceae bacterium | reverse complement strand
CAAGCAGGACATGAAATAGGTAATCACTCAAATACACATCCACATGTAAATAATTTGAGTAAAGAAGAAAATATAAAACAAATTGAGGAATGTAGTAAGAAAATAGAAAATATAGCTAATGTAAAAACAAATTTGTATAGAACACCATATGGAGAATACAATGATACTGTAATAGAAGCGGCTAATGAAGCAAAGCATAATACTATTCAATGGAATATAGATACTTTGGATTATAACTCTTTGACAGGTGATCAAATGTGGGAAAGAATTAATAAAAAAATTCAAAACGGAAGCATTATTTTGATGCATAATGGAACAGAAAATACAGCATTAAGCTTAGATATGATAATTAAAAATATAAAAAATAAAGGATATGAAATATGTAAGGTTTCAGATTTAATTTATTCAGAAAACTATAAAATTGATAATAACGGAGTTCAGCATAAAAACTAGCATAAATGGCATAATATTAATACTTAATTATTATAGGAGTTTTTTATGCCTTTTGTTGGAATTGTAACAAGTAAAAAAACTGAAAAAGAGTTTAAAAAAATTGAAAATTCAATAATTGTTTCTTCGGAAAATGCGGATAGCCTTAAAAATGTAAAATTTGAAGTACTTATTATTAATGGCAAAATTAATTTTAAAGAAGAACTAATCAAAAGAATTATTTCTAATTCTAAGATAATTTTAATAAATGCAGATTTAAAAAATAAAATTAATATAGAAGATAAGGTAATTGTAATAACATATGGATTAAATTCTAAAGCTACAGTAACAGCTTCCAGTTTAGAAGATGAAATTATAATATGCATACAAAGGTGTTTTAATAAAATAAATGATGAAATGGTCGAACCGCAAGAAATTAAAATAAAAAAAGGTGTCAATATCTATTGCTCAATAGTAAAAAAATTGTTAGAAATTGTTTATAATAGAAAAAATTAACCTTTTATGTAGACAAAACCAAAAAAAAGTGGTATAATATGGATATTAGTGAACAAATTCTAAAGTGTAAACAATATGAATAAGATACAATAGATGAATAAAAGGGAGGAAAATATTTTGAGTACAAATTATTCAGATAACAACTACTTATCATTAGTAGGTAAAATAACAAGTGAGAAAAAATTTAGTCATGAGATTTATGGAGAGAGTTTTTACATATTTAATTTAGAGATTCCAAGATTAAGTGAGACATTTGATATTATACCAATTACAGTATCAGAAAGATTAATATTAAATTTCAATATGGAAATTGGTAAAAAAGTTATAGTTGAGGGACAATTTAGATCATATAACAGTTATGAAACTGAAAAAAACAGATTAATCCTTACAGTTTTTGCAAAGGAAATTGCAGAATATGAAGATGATAATCAAGAAAATGAACAAAGAGTTTCAAATGAAGTTATTCTAAACGGTTACATTTGTAAAAAACCAATATACAGAAAAACACCATTTGGTAGAGAAATAGCAGATGTATTATTAGCTGTAAATAGAGCATATAATAAATCAGATTATATTCCATGTATAGCTTGGGGAAGAAATGCACGATTCTGCCAAAATATGGAAGTAGGAACTGAAGTGAAAATCGTAGGTAGGGTTCAAAGTAGGACATATGAGAAAAAACAAGAAGATGGAAGCGTTGAGCAAAGAGTAGCTTATGAAGTTTCAGTTGGAAGTTTAGAAATAATGAATCAAAATGATAACGAAAATGAAGACAAAAATAAAATAGATGAAGAAGTAGGTTAAACCTACTTCTTTTTTGCTTGAAAATGTTAAATAATATGAAATTATATAAATAATTATTATTGCTTTTTTATCTTGGGTTTTGAAACTAAAGATGCAATATATCCGAAGAATACTGCAGCTGCAATTCCACCAGCAGCTGCTTTTACTCCGCCTGTTATTATTCCAACTGCTCCACTTTTCCCAATTTCTTCTATTGTACCTTTAGCCAGAAGACTTCCAAATCCGGTTAACGGAACACTAGCACCTGCTCCTGCAAAATCAATTAGTTTTTGATATAAACCTACTCCACCGAAGAATTGCACCAGCAGTGACGAAAATCACAAGAATTCTAGCAGGAGTCAGTTTAGTCTTATCAATTAGTATTTGACCAATTATACAAATAATTCCACCAACGATAAAACATTTTAAAATCATCATCCAATCAATACTTTGAAAAAATTCCATAAAACCTCCAATTTGAGCAAATTGCTCTAATAAATTTTTAATGCTATTTTTTAAATTTCTATACTTACGGCATGTGCAATAGATGGAATAGATTCACCCTGCTGAGCAGTTGTACTATTTGTTAAAGCACCTGTTGCTATGAGAAGAATCTTCTTTAACTTTTTATTTTTTAACTCTTTAAATAAATATCCAGAAAATACAGATGCAATACAACCGCATCCAGAACCACCAGAATGAGTATCTTGCTGTTCTTTATCAAATATCAAAACTCCACAGTCATTATAGTTACTTTTAATGTTATAACCTTTTGTTTGCATTAAATCTATTAGAATTTCTTTACCAACATACCCTAAATCTCCTGTGAAAATCCCATCATAATAACTTGGATTCCTTCCGGTATCTTTAAAATGAGAAATCAAGGTATCCATTACTGCAGGTGCCATTGCGGCTCCCATATTATTAGAGTCTTTTATACCCATATCTACTATTTTACCGCGGAGTAATACTAGTTATATAAGGGCCTGTTCCAATCTTGGTTATTATAGCGGCACCAGCACCAGTAACAGTCCATTGAGCCGTTGGTGGTCGTTGATTTCCTAATTCAAGTGGAAACCTAAACTGCTTTTCAGCACTGCAAAAGTGGCTAGAAGCTGTACAAATTATATTGTTTACACTATTAGATTCCATTAAAAATGAACCTAAACAAAGTCCCTCTACAAAAGTAGAACAGGCACCAAATATTCCAAAAAAAGGAACATTTAATTCGCGTAAACCAAAACTAGATGAAATACATTGATTTAATAAATCACCAGCAAAACAAAAATCTATATTGCCACTAGGAATATTTGATTTGCTAACAGCAGTATTAACAGTTTCTTTAATAATTCTACTTTCAGCTTTCTCCCACGTTTTTTCACCGAAGAATTCATCCTCTAGGCATTGGTCAAAGTATTTTGAAAGTGGGCCTTGCCCTTCTTTAGGTCCAACAATAGATGCGGTTTCTAAAATTGTTATAGGGTTATCTAATAAATAACTCTGATTTCCTAATTTTTTCATTATGATTTTCTCCTTTCATTATGTTTTGATTTAGTTTAATAATATTTTTCCGTGCAGACACAGACCCACTCTACAAATTGTAATAAATTTATGATTTCATTTGAGGGTCGTCGGGGACACTGCACCATACAATTCAAATTTTAAACAAGTGTTGCACTTTGTGGATTAAATATAAAATATATAATTCCAACAATTATTGCAGTGGATATTCCAAAAACTAGCACTGGGCCTGCAACGGTAAACATTTTTCCACCTACACCCATAACATATCCTTCAGATTTATATTCCATTGCTGGTGAAACTATTGAATTTGCAAAACCTGTTATTGGAACAAGAGAACCTGCTCCAGCAAATTTACCAATTCTATTAAATATGTTTAAAGCAGTAAGAAAAGCACTAAGAAAGATTAATGCAATAGATGCAATTGTAGAACTCATAATAGAATCGAGTCCTTTGAATTTACAAAATTCAATAATGAATTGACCTATTACACAGATTAAACCTCCAACCCAAAAAGCGTTAAAGCAATTTTTGAATATGGGTGAATTAGGCGATTTTTTATTTACATAGTTTTGATAATCACTTTTAGTATCTAATGGATTCATTCTTATACCCCCCTTTTTACGAATTTCTATCTGTATCAATAGAAAAGCACAAATCTACAGTTGCATAGTACTCAACAATTTTATTACCGCTAATCCTAGCTTTTTGTTCTAAAACAGTAATATCAGATAAGTAATCTACTGTTTTAGATGCATCTGAAATAGTCTGGCTTATTGCATCTTTCCAAGATACTGTAGATGTACCTGTAATCTTTAAATGTTTTTTTGTAGACATTAATAAAACCTCCATAAATTTAAAAAATATTTCTCATTTAATTGTTAGTATTTTCAAAAACAATATAAATATTCAAAGAAAAAACGAAAAACAAAAAAATGTTACAGCAATATTACATTTACATTACATCTATTCGCAAAATATTGACTTTTTCGCTGAAAAATATAAAATTAAGACATAAGCAATTTAATTTCGATAATAGTGTCGGAATTAATATAAAAGTAAGGAGAAAAAAATGCCAACTTGCCTAGGAATATATGTAGATAAAAACTTAATAAAATATGCAAAAGTTTCTAAAAATGCAGATGAAATTAAGATAGAAGCATCTGGCATTAAATTTTTCGAAAACAAAGAAGAAACATTAAAGCAAATAGTAGAAGAAACATTCAGTTATAAAAATTCTATATGCGTTAATTTAACAGATGAAAAATATGGATATTTTCAATTATTTAGTTTGTTAAGCAAAAAAGATTTAGAAGATGCAGTAAAAACAGAATTTGATTATTTTTGTACAGAAAGAAGCTTTAATAAAAATACTTTAGAGTACAGGTATACTTTTGCACCTAATGTAGAAGACAAAAATAAAATAACAGCAATGTCAATATATACAAACAAAACAGAAGTAGTTAAAAAAGTACAAGAGTTAGAAGGTTGCAGACTAGAAAATGTTACATCATTACCTCTAGCTAACATAAATTTGTTATCAAAAACACAAGATAATACAGCAATAGTAAATATAGAATCAAAAACAACAATAACGGTGCTATTCAAGGGTGAAATTTATAGAGTTAGTACTATAGATTTGGGAATGGAACAAATTTTAGAAAACATAAATTTAAAAGAAAATTCATATGCAAAAGCATATGAAATATGCAAAAATACAACAATTTATACAAAAGAAGGACAAGATTTACAAGTAGAAACTAACGAATATTTAGAAGATATAATGCCAACATTATATCAATTAGTAACAAAAGTGAAAGAAACACTAAAAGATAGCGGAATAGAAATAGACAATGTATACATTTCAGGGGCAGGTGCAGTAATTAATAATATAGATTTATATTTCCAAGATTATATGCCTGGAATGAGATGTGAAGTATTAAGACCGTATTTCGTTGATACAAAGAATTTAAAAGTAAATGCTAAAGATTATATAGAAGCAAATTCAGCAATAGCACTAGCATTACAAGGACTTGGAGAGGGAATTAAAGACATTAACTTTAAAAAAGAGAACAAATTAAAAGCTTTAACAAATCTTCTAACTATGGATATAGGTGGAGGAAAAGGCCCTAAGAAAGAAAAAACAAAAAAAGTAATGCCAGAAATAAAAATTGATTTAGGATTAACAGGAAAACTAGATGGATTTGAAAAAATGCTAGCTAGATTTGCTATAACATTAGTAATGTTATTAATACTATATTCAACTTTATCATTATTTGTAACAAATCAGATGAATAGCAAAAAAGAAGAAATTCAAGCTGTTATTTCAGATACAAATATACAATTATCAGCAATAAGTGCTGATATAGAAAGAGTCAAAACAAAAAATAGTAAATATTCAAAGTTAATAGAAAACTTAAGAGTTCAAGATGAGAGAATCACAGAAAAACTTCAGACTAAAAACGCAATACCAACTTTATTACATGAGTTAATGTCTATAGTACCAATAAATAATAATGATGTGCAAATTACTTCTATAAAGAATACAACAGAAAAACACATTGTAATAACAGTACAATCTGAAAAATATGAAAGCTTAGGAATATTTATAGGAAAAATAAAAACAGATGCTATATTAACTAATGTTACATCAAATAGTAGCATTAAACAGGAAAATATGGTTAAAGTTACAATAGAAGGAGATTTACCATGAGAAAAATTTTAATTGGTATAATAATAATTGCATTATCAATTCTGTTGTGGAACATTGTCATAAATGAAGTATCTGCATTTGGAATAAACATTCTAGGTTATCAAAAAATCAAAGAGTTAAATGAAGATATAGATACGAGTTTATCTGAAGCCACTATGCTTACAAGTAGAACATACGCAGAACGATATAAAGAATTAGAAAATGCAGCAAAATCATTGGCAACAATAAAAAAAGAATATCAGGAAAAGACAGCTAATATTTCTGAAATTGATATACGAAGAGCAAATCAATTAAACAAATATGAAGTAGAATTTTTATGGACAAAAGTTGGAAAGTATGCTACAGATAATAATGTTATTTTAAAATTAGACATAGTTAAAACATCTTCAGGAATTAGCGGAAATAAAGATTTACTATTTACATTAAATGGGGCATATTACGGAATTTCTGAATTTATTTCTAAGTTAGAGGAAGACGAAAAATTAGCTTTTAAAATAGAAGACTTTTCATTGCTACCAGGAACATCATCAACTACATCAGGACAAACAACGGATGATGGTACAAGTGCCCAAGATGGAAATTTATATATATTACAAGCAACATTTAAGGTAACAGACATAGACATAAATATAGAAAATATAACAGAAACTCAATCAAATACAAATAGTACAGAAAATAATACAGAAACCAATAAAGATGGAAAAACAAATGATGCATCAGCAAGTGCAGGAACAGTAGAGAAAGTTGAATAAGATAAAAAGGAGGATAAAAGCATGGTAAAAACAATAGTAAAAGAATTTTTTATATTATTATTACTTTCAGTAGTAGTTATACTATTATTGGCAATTATATTTTATGATTATCTTCCAATGAATTCAGAAAAAATTGTTCCAGAAAAAATAGCTTATACAATACCAGAAGAAATAAGTGAAGAGCTAAAGGGAACAACAGACGATGAAAAACAACAAATAATAGTTACATATGAAATAAATGATGTTGGAAAAATAAAATATGATAAAGGAAAAGTAAATCCTTTTGCTCCAACTTCAAATGGAAATTCAAATATAACAATAGATTCAAACCCTAGTGGTGGTACAAGTGGCAATACAGGTACAAGTGGTAATACTACACCATCAACAGGAACATTATATGAAAATCCAAATACTAAATAGCGGTAATATTTATTAAATTAAATATATACAAAAATTAAAATTACAAAGGAGGAATTTTTTATGTTTAAAGGACAAAAAGGTGTTACATTAGTTGCATTAGTAATAACAATTATTGTATTATTAATATTAGCAGGTGTTTCTTTAACAGTTATGTTTGGGCCAGATGGTTTATTAAATAAAGCTCAACAAGCTAAAGAGGAAACAGCAAATGCAGTAGCTAATGAAGTAACACAAATAAACACAATACTAACATACATGAATAATGCTGTAGCATCTAACTATATTGCTGAGTAATTATTTGTATATTTATGGGCATATGCATTATATATGCATATGCCCTAAATACTATATTAGAAGGGAATTATATGATAGCAGAAATTATAATTTATACAATAATATTTATAATAGGAACAATGATGGGAAGCTTCTTAACTTTAGCAGTGTATAGAATTCCATTAAAGCAAGATATCACACATAAAAGATCATATTGTCCTAATTGCAATCATAGATTACAATTTTTAGATTTGATTCCTATATTTAGCTATATATTCTTAAAAGGTAAATGTAGATATTGTGGAAACAAAATTCGCGCAAGATATATTTTATTGGAGATACTATCAGGAATAACATTTTTAGCATTTGCATTGTCTACAAAATTAAATGTATATGCATTTAACTATAATACATTAATATATTTATTTTTTGGATTTCTATATTTTATAGGAATTATACTAATAGGTGGAATAGATAAAGAATACAAAAAAATTGAAGAATCTGTATTAATATATGGATTATTTGTTGTATCTGGATATATATTATATCTATATATAGTAAAATTTAATATATATAGATATGTTATGTATTTAATATTAGCTATTATACTTTTATTAATATCATTAATAAAAAATATAAAGCTTAATTATGCTATAGAAATGATTGTGCTAAGTATTATAATGTCAATTTTTTCTTCTTTTTTGGTTTGGTGTGGTTGTTTTTTTTTTTGTTGTTTT
>CAZTHC010000049.1:0-8205 GCA_964613425.1 uncultured Lachnospiraceae bacterium | reverse complement strand
AGTTTCACTTCCAGCCGGCCAAGGGAAAGAATTTGAAAGTGATATGAATTCATTTATTAAAGACATAAAAACTGATATAAAGAAAACCTTTAATAACGAAGATTTTGAAAAAGAAAAAACTTTAATTAAGCAAGAATTTGAACAAAAACGTACATCTTTATTGGATGAACTAAACAAGCAAGCTAATACACATGGTTTTGAAGTTAAAACTGCTCAAAATGGAATTTATATAATGCCGATTATTGATGGCAAAACAATTGAAGAAGCTGAATTTGAAAAGCTAGATGATTCTATAAAAAAACAATTTGAAGAAAAATCTAATATAGTTCAAGAGCAGGTTTTTCAAGCCCTTAGTCAAATTAAAGCAATTGAAAAAGCATCAGATAAAAGAATTGAAGAATGGCAATCTAACGTTTCTCTTCTTACAATCAACATTCATATAAATTCTGTAAAAACAAAATATAAGAAAAACAAAAAAATAAACAAATTCTTAGATGATATTAAAAAAGATATTTTAAAAAACATATCACTATTTATTTCAGATGACAAAACAGATGCTAGTACTCAGCCTAATCCTAAAACAGAGGTTACAAAACCTTGGTTAAATTATAAAGTAAATTTATTTGTTGACAATAGTAATGTTGAAGGTGCTCCTGTAATAATGGATTCCAATTATTCTTATCTAAACTTATTTGGAAAATTAGAATACGAAAATCAATATGGTATGTTGAAAACAGATTACACAATGCTAAAACCTGGACTACTTCATAAAGCAAACGGAGGATATATAATTTTGCAAGCAAAAGATTTACTTGCAAACCAAGCTTGTTATGATGCGTTAAAAAAAGCATTAACAGTAAAAGAAATTAATATAGATAATTCTATAGATCAACGTTCTTCTATGGTTATGATTTCTCTTAAACCACAGCCTATTCCTTTAGATGTAAAAGTTTTACTTATTGGAAATACAAACATCTACCATACACTCTTATCATTAGATCCTGACTTTAAGAAATTATTTAAAATTAAAGTTGAATTTGAGGAAAGTGCTCCACGAAATGCAGATAACATTTTAAAGCTAGCTAAATTCGTTCGTAGCTTTTGTGAAAAAGAAAGTATCCTTCCTTTAGATAAAGAAGCTATGGCAAAAATTGTAGAATTCTCTTCAAGACTTTGCGATGATAAAGAAAAACTTTCTACTAAGTTTAATGAAATTGGAGAAATTGTTGGTGAAGCTTCAACTTGGGCAAGGCTTTCAAAGAAAAAAGTTGTTACAAAAGACTTCGTACAAAAAGCATTAGATGAACGTATGGATAGAGTAAAAAAATATGACACTAGATATATGGAAATGATTAAAGATAATACTCTATTAATTAATACAGAAGGATTTGAAGTTGGTGCAATTAATGGTTTAACTGTTATGACTGTTGGAGATTACACATTTGGTAAGCCAGCAAAAATAACTGTTAACACATATGTTGGAAAAAGTGGATTAGTAAATATAGAAAGAGAAATTGAAATGTCTGGTTCTTCACATTCTAAAGGAGTTCTAATTCTATCTCGGATATATTGGTGAATTATTCGCACAAGATATACCTCTTTCACTTACTGCAAGTATTTGTTTTGAACAAATGTATGGTGGTGTTGATGGTGATAGTGCATCAAGTACAGAAGCCTATGCCCTACTTTCTAGCTTGTCAAATGTACCAATTAATCAAAGTATAGCAGTTACAGGATCTGTAAATCAAAAAGGAACAATTCAACCTATTGGTGGTGTAAATGAAAAAATTGAAGGATTCTATCAAGTTTGCAAAATGCGTGGTTTAGATGGATCACATGGAGTAATAATTCCACACCAAAATGTTAAAAACTTAAATTTAAATGACGAAATTATAAATGCTGTAAAAGAAGGACAATTCCATATATATGCGATTCATACTATTGAAGAAGGAATAGAACTTTTAACAGGCGTTCCTGCTGGTAGAAAAGATAAATTTGGAAAATTCCCTGCTGGAACAATTAATTATTTAGCTTATGAAAAATTAAAGAAATATGCAGAATACAGTAATAAGAAATAAAGTCTAAATATAAAAAAGAGCAGGTAGCTGAAATTATTCAGCTACCTGCTCTTCTTTGAAAACCTTTTGGTACAACGCTAATGATTGTTTTAACGTTTCGTAATTAGGATTAGTACACTTTCTCATTCCCCAATATATATATTTGGTTCTATCCTTAATATATACTGGTAATTCTTCTTCAAGAAAGATATTGAATTCTTTGCTCCACAGTTCAAGTTCATCATTAATTTTTTTATATGTGAAACCTGATGCTATAGCCTTTTCTTCTTGTTTAATCCCAACCCTTGGTAATGATGGTAAAATGCTTCCATCATTCATTACTATGCGATATTTTCCATTTGCTATGTTGTACTCTAAAAATTTGAAATCAAATTTCCGTTGTTTCACATCCATAGCCTTTGGGTAATCATAACACATAATAAACTGCCCCTTTCAAAATTGATAGGTTTATATTATATCAGATTTTTTTATATATTTCAAGATATAATTTTATTTTTCACTAATCCTTAGAATGCTAAGCACACACGGAATCCAACTTTAAGTGGTCCACCATTAGTATATCCATATGCAAATATACCTGGTTCATCTACTGTATTATCATTATAAGCTAACCCACGTACAAAAATCGGATTTGTTGTACTAGGATAGTTAGTACAATCTCCATACCAACCTGCTGTTTCACTTACTGCATCTCCCTTAATATTATTTGTCCCTGCATATAGTGTTAAATATTCTGTACTTTTATTTGTGGTACTAGTTACCATTCCAGTAAAGTTAGTACCTGTTCCACCTTTTAAGAAAGCTGCTGTTCTTTCAGTTATACCTCCACTTAAATCAAATACTCCTGTCATGTTTCCTGTAGTACTTGCAGCAGTATCATTCGGTGTGCCTTTAGTTCCATAACTTGTTATGGAACGTACACCTGCCTTTATTCCAGTTGATGCATCATTTCTTACATATATTGCATCTGCCATATCTTTTCTATTTTGTGCTATTTCAGTTGCATTTCTTCCACAGATACTCTGTGTTAAATATGCTACTGCTCCCCACTCACTATTTTTCTCTAAATGGCTATCTATGTTACTTAATCCATACATATCTGTTGCTGAATCTATTTCTTTTGAAAGTGCAAAAGCATCTGCTACATTTATTATATTATATGAATATGTATTTGCTTTAAATACAGGGTACGGCATATATGAAGGATCTGCTATTGATTCTGTTAAAAAATTAGCTTGACCTATACCTTTACGATATGTCAGACTTGAATATTTTATTTCTCCTACTGTTTCTCCTTGTGTTCCGTATTGATATCCAGCTTCATATTTTGCTACCCAAAATCCTGGTAATTCGTTTCTCCATCCACCATTTGCTTTATCTGCTGTAAATACTGGGTGTACAAAGAAATCAGTCATTGCATTATTTTCTACTGTTGGATATGTTTTACTTATTGCTGTTCCATCTTTATCATTATTTGTTGTTCCTTGTAAAAATTTTATACTTATCTCTCCTGCTGTAGTTGTTCCTAATCCACTTTCTATTTTGTATGCGTATCTTGGTATCCATACCCACATACTTCCATCTGCTGTTTTTGCATTTGCCCATTTTTGGTTATCATAATCATACCAATCTTCTTTTGTATTTGCATTTGTCAATTCTTTCCATTCTGTTCCATTCCAATATACTGGTATTAAACCTGTTCCATCTGTTTTTGGAGTATTCACTTCTCCATCCTATGTACCATCTTTTATTATTGGTTCTCCTACAACTGGTGCATTTGCTCTAACTGGGCTATTTTCCTCTCCTGGATTTTCTCCATTAGAAGGAGCTCTTGCCAACCAGCCTGATACTAATTCCAATTGTGCCATTTCATTTCCTACTGCATTATCTGTTTCACTTTTTGCTAATTCTGCTTTTTCGAATAGATTGTTATCTCCAAACATTACGCTCATAGTTACTCCGGCTAATATTAATAATACAATAATTGTTATTACTAATGCTATTAATGTTACTCCTTTGTTTCTTATGTTTTTCATTTTAAACTTTCCTCCTTAGAATTTTTTTATTTATAACAATTTATATTTGTAGGCATATAGAATACGCCCCTACAAATTATTTTACTATGTCACCAACAAAATTTGGCGGATTATTTACAATGTTTTATTTTTGTTTAAACATGTTAATTAAGTCTTTTATTCTCAATCTGTTTCCATAGTGTAATATTGCTGCTGAATATACTTTTATAGATATAAAAGCTAGTACTGCTGCAGTCACTACAAGTATAGCAACAGAAATTGCTATTTCTCCCCCACTTACTCCTCCTACTAATATTCTTCCAGGCATTGAAAATGCTGCTGAAAATGGGAATAATGAAGCAAATTTACTTGCTGCACTATTTGGTACTGTTGCTGTAAAATATGCTAAGTAGAAAGATAATAATGATATTAAAGATATTGGTGTATTTGCAGATTGAACATCTTCTGCTTTGCTAACTGTTGCACCTGTTACAGCATTTAAAAATGCAAATACTGTATATCCTAATATAAAATACAATATGCAAATTAATACTGATGGTACACTAAAGTCTATATTAGAAGACAGTCCATTTAGCATATTAAAGTTTTCTGGTATAAATATTTTATAAGATACTACACCTACTAGAATTAATCCTATCAATTGCATTAATCCTACAATCCCCATTCCTAATGTTTTTCCTATAATAATATTAGTTGGTGTTGTAGATGTTACCAATGTTTCCATTACTCTTGAAGTCTTTTCACTAGATACAGATGCTGATACACTATATCCATAGAAATATACTGCAAAAAATAATATAAATGATGCTATCATTGCAATTCCGAAATTATCATTTGTTCCATCCTCAGTATCTAATGATTTTATTTCATATGGAATTGATGAATTCATATCAACTAATACATCATCCGGAACATTATATTCTTTAAGTTGTTGGTCTATTTCAGCGTTTTTAATTAATGCAGCAAAACTATCTGCTTCCGCATAACCATTTGAAAAAACACCTGTTGATTTTACTACATAATCAAAGCTAAGTTTATCCTCAACATTTTTTAATATAATTGCTCCCGCTACTTCTTCTGAATCTATTTTTTGTTTTATTTCATCTTCTGTTAAATTATTGTCTATAATAAACTCATAGTTTTCGTCTAAAAGACTTAATACACTAATATTTTCTCCTAATAAGTTTTCTTTGTCTGTTACAATAAGTTTCTCTTTATTTCCAGCTGTTACTTCTACATCAAAATAATTAATAATATTAGGAATGTTACATACTAAAACTATTATAATGCACATTATTATATTTGTTATTCTAAATACTTTTTTGTTTACAGCCTCTTTTATTGTATATTTCATTACTGTTAATAAGTTTTTCATTCAGAAACACCTACTTTCTCTATAAATATTTCTTGTAAAGATGGTTCTTTTATTTCGAACTTTTGTAATACAACTTTATTAGAAATTAGCTCTGTTAATATTTGTTGTGCTACTTCTTCATTTTGCAATTTCAATTCATAGCTGTTTGCTCTTTTCTCTATCACTTTTGCATCTTTTGGTATGAATTTTTCAATTTCTTCATATGTTCCAATTAATAAATTGTTTCTTCCATAAGATTTTTTTATTTCTCCTAAATTACCTTGTAACTTTGTTTTACCTTTATTTAATATTAATATATCTCTGCAATATTCTTCAACAACTGGCATTTGGTGACTAGATAATATAATGTATGAACCATTTGCTATTAATTCTTCTATAACCCCTTTAATTATCTTAGTATTAACTGGGTCTAACCCACTAAAAGGTTCGTCTAGTACTAACAATTCTGGATTATGGATAATTGCCGTTATAAATTGAACTTTTTGTTGATTTCCTTTTGATAATTGCTCTGCTGGTTTGTTTATATACTCATAAACATCTAGTTTCTTGCACCAGTATTCTATTGCTTTATTTGCTTCTGACTTATTTAACCCTTTTAAACTTGCAAAATACATAAGCTGATCATACAATTTTGTTTTGGGATATATTCCTCTTTCTTCTGGTAAGTATCCAAACTTAACATTCTCTCTTTTTACAGGTTTTCCATTCCATTCGATTGTTCCAGAATCTTTACTTAAAATTCCTAGAATCATTCTTATTGTTGTAGTTTTTCCTGCACCATTTGAACCTAATAATCCATATACTCCTGGTTTATCTAATTCAAATGAAATACTATCTACTACCTTTTTTCCATTGTAACTTTTACTTACATTTGAAACTTTTAGTCCCATATTTGTCATCCTTTCTTTTTTGTATTTTAACTATTTGGTATTATATAACTTTTCTAGCACAATTGCAAATAATGCATGTGACCATCCGTAGCCCTATAACCCATGCTGGTTCCATTGTTTGGTTGTTTACTTGTTCTCCCAAGAAGCCATGTTCTGTACTACTATTTACAACAAATTTAAAGCACTCCTTTGCTTCCTTAATTTTTCCAGCTTCTATATAATAATTTGCAAGCCACAAATTAGATATTACCCATGGATTGCCTCCCACGTAATTATCATTTTCATATCTTAAATACCCACCTGTATATGTACGCAAAGTTAAATTCATTCTTTCTATTGTATTTAACATTTTTTTCTCAGTAGGTACAAACAAGTTAAATGGAACAGATAATCCCAATAAACTTATATCTATTTTTTCATCCTTGTTTCTAATAAAACTCTTCTTTTCATTGCTATACAAGTTTTTTAATATGTATTCTTTTATTTCTCTTAAGTATGTATCTAATTCTTGTTTTTCCTTTTGCATTGCTTCTATTTTTAATCTATTTTCTTTATAATCTTCTTTTAAGTTATCATATATGCTTATCATTGCATTAAAGCTTGCAAATATTGCTGCTAAAGAATATGTATGAATTCCTTCATTTTCTTCCCAAATGTCATAACTTAAATATTGCTCTGGATTTCCAATTAAAACATTTTCCATATATCTTTTCAAATAGTGAACTGCTTTTTCGCACATTTTTAAATTATCTTTTAAAAATTTTATTTCTTTAGTTTTTAAGAAATGATTATATACTCCATATACAACAGAAGCTGTTTCATCTATTTGGTATCCCCAGCAAGGTGCTAAAGTTCCGTCTGTGTAAAAACGTTGTTCCCACATTCCATCTTTGCTTTGAGTATTTTTGCAAAAAGTTTTATAAAATTTTTCAGTTTCCTTTTGCATATTTAAAATGTCCATTGCTTCTGTTATAAATATAGCATCTCTTGGCCAACAATATGAATATCTGCCACATTTAGTTCTATTCTCGTCTATTTCAATAGCAGCTGAAATTCCTCCTGTTGTTGAATTTGTTAATAATGGATATGTAAGAATTGTTCTCTTATAAATTGTATCTATTCTTTTCTTGTATGGACTTGTAATATCTAATTTAATTGTATCGTGATCTTTTACAAATTTTTTCCAATATTTTTTTGTTTCTTCTAAATTTCTTGAAACCTCTAGTTTTTTAATTCTCTCTAACTCTACAAAATTAGGTTTTCCTTTATTTTCTTCAACAAATACAAAAATATCTATTATTTTTTCTTCTTTTGGTTTTATTTTCCCAACCGCATAACATATACTTGAGTCTGAAGACATTCCAATATAATCTTTATCTCCTATTACTCCTTCTAGTATATTTGCTTCATTGTTATTTATTTGAGAATTTTGTATTTTACTATTTGAAGTTACTGTCATTGTATAGTCATGTGAATATTGTAATAATGCATTATTTTTAAAATATCCACTTACTTGGTTGTTTTCATCTGTTAATAGATTAGAATGAATTAATAAACTCACATCTAAATCTATATGTCCTTGGTTAACAAACTTATATCTTCTTACCAATACGTTTTCTTTTATTGGAACGAAGTCTGTTTGTATTGTTTTCAAATTAAAATATGTATTAAATATTTCTGTGTTTAATATGTTTGTATCTTCTGTATAATATTGTTTGTACAAATTATTTACATCATTATGCATGTATATCATGCTAGAATCATTTATTTTTACACCTGTATGGAAGAAATCTATAAATTGCCTATAATCTGATGTTGGATAAAAT
>CAZTHC010000048.1:0-8302 GCA_964613425.1 uncultured Lachnospiraceae bacterium | reverse complement strand
TTTTATTTACTAAAACAGAAATTTTTATTTCTGATGTACTTATCATATGCATATTTATATTATTTTCATATAGGGCTTCAAAAATTTTAGAAGTTACTTCTGGATTAGTAGTTATACCAACACCTACAACAGAAACTTTTGACAAGTTTTCGCAATATTTAATTTCATCTATTTCTAATTCTTCTAACTCAGAATTTAAAATATCTAATACCTTTAATAAATAATTATTTTTAATAGTAAACGAAATATCTTTTATAGCATGTTCTCCAAAGCATTGTACAATTGTATCTGTAGTTATATTATTTTTTGCCAATAAACTAAATACTTTATATGCTCTACCTATCTTTGTATTTTTACCTATAATTGTAATTCTTGCTATGTCATCATCTTTAGAAACACCACTTATATACATACTTTCTAAATCTTGCCCAATATCTGTTACACTGGTACCTATTGTATTAATATTAAAACTGGACTTTACATTTATAGGAATACTATAGTTTTTTCCTATTTCTATGCAACGATTATGAAGAACTTTTGCTCCTAAACTAGCAAGTTCAAGCATTTCTTCATATTTTATTTTGTCTATTCTTTGAACATTTTCTATTATTCTTGGATCTGATGAAAAAACTCCATCTACATCTGTATAAATATCGCACCATTCTGCATTTAAACTTGCAGCTAATGCTACTGCTGTAGTATCTGAACCACCTCTGCCAAGAGTTGTTATATTATAATTTTCATCAATTCCTTGAAAACCTGCAATAATTACTATCTTTTTTTGTTCAAAACTCTGCAATATTTTTTCAGTATTAATATTTTTAATTTTAGCATTTCCATATTCACTAGTTGTTAAAATTGGTAATTGCCATCCTGTGAAAGATACTGCATCATACCCGTTTTCTTTTAAACACATGGCAAGTTTTGCAATAGTAATTTGTTCACCAACAGATACTAGTACATCATGTTCTCTTTCGTAATTTTTAGCTGTTATTTCTTTTTCTTCAAATATTAATCTATCTGTTGTTTTACCTTGTGCTGAAACGACTACAGCGACATCATTTCCAGAATTATATTCTTTAATTATAAATTTACATATATTAAATAGCTTATCTGCATTTGAAACAGAACTACCACCAAATTTTTGTACGATTATGCCCATAAAAAATGGCACCTCTTTTTTATAAAGTGTAGAATATATTTAATTATAAATATATTCCATACTCTATTATATACAGATACCAATATTATGTGAATTAGTTTTGAATATTACCTTTTAGATAGCTTTTAATAAATCCATTAATATCTCCATTCATCACACTTTCTACATTTCCTACTTCGTAATTTGTTCTATGGTCTTTAACTAATGTATATGGACAAAAAACATATGAACGAATTTGACTTCCCCATGCTATTTCTCTTTGTTCTCCTCTAATATCTTCTATTTTTTCCTTTTGTTCTTTTTCTTTTAAATCTAATAGTTTAGACTTAAGCATTTTCATAGCAGTTTCTTTATTTTGAATTTGAGACCTTTCAGATTGGCAACTTGCTACTGTATTTGTTGGAATGTGAGTAATTCTTACAGCAGAATCAGTTTTATTAATATGCTGTCCACCTGCTCCAGAAGCTCTATATGTATCAACTCTTAAATCTGCTGGATTAATATTTAATTCTATATCTTCTGTTATTTCTGGCATAACCTCAACAGAAGCAAATGACGTATGTCTTCTTCCACCTGCATCAAACGGAGAAATTCTTACTAATCTATGTACTCCCTTTTCTCCTTTTAAATATCCATAAGCATTTAACCCAGAAATTAAAAATGTAACACTCTTAATTCCAGCCTCATCACCTTCTAAAAAGTCCAACTCTTTTACTGTAAAATTGTTTGAATTTGCCCATTTGCAATACATTCTATAAAGCATTTCTGCCCAGTCTTGAGATTCTGTTCCTCCCGCGCCAGGGTGCAATGTTACAATAGCATTATTCTTATCATACTTGCCAGATAACAATGTTTCTAATTCCAGTTTATCTAAGTCCTTTTCTAATCTAATAGTTGAAGCTACAATTTCATTAGCAAGTTCCTGGTCATATTCTTGTATTAAAAATGCATTCATATCTAGTAATTCTTTTAATACTTCATTAAATTTTTCAAAATTTGATACTTTATTTTGTAATCTTTTTAATTCAATAACTATATTATTTGAAGTTGTTAAATCATCCCAAAAGCCTTGAGAATTCATTTTTATTTCTAGTTCATTAATCCTAACTTTAACATTAGGTATGTCAAAGTGAATCACCTAAATCTTTTAATTTTTCTTCTAAAAGATTTAACTTTCCTTTATTTTCTTCTAGTTCAATCATATTTTCACCCTTTCGAAAATTGATATTTAATAATGTGATTATATATTGATTTGCGAATTTAATCAATATAAATATAGCATTTTTGTTCTATCATTACATATTTTACAGTTTTTTTATCATACTAAAATTAATAATCTATTTTTTACTTAATTATTTTACAAAATAGGATTAATAAATTTAATTAAAGAAAGGATTTATAAATGGATAGAGAATTTAATAAAAGAATGCAAGAAAAATTAGATGAATTGAAGAATTCGTCCACTCCTGAACCAATTCGTAGTGATGGAGCTGGCGCACTAGATTTAGGCCCTAGAAATATTGAACGTGATATGCAGAATCCAGATGTTTTAGTTCCTCCAGCAACTGATTTTGGTTTAATCCCTCACTTAAAATTTTCACTTTCAGATGCACATATGACATTAAAACCTGGAGGATGGTCTAGAGAAGTTACAAGTAGAGAATTACCCGTCGATACAACTCTAGCACTTGTTGATATGAACTTATCTCCTGGTGTTAGAGAAATGCACTCTCATTTACAATCTGAATGGGGATATGTTTTAGAAGGTGGTGCTAGAGTTACAGCTGTTGATGAAAGAGGCAGAACTTTTATAGCTGATTGTAAACCTGGTGAGGGTTGGATATTCCCTGCAAATATTCCTCACTCAATACAAGGACTACACGAAGGTTGTGAGTTCTTGATGTTATTTGATAAAGGTAGTTATTCAGAAGATCATACATTTTCTATTTCAGAATTATTTTCGCATATGCCTAGAAATGTTTTATCTGCAAATTTTGGATGTGATGAATCTGTATTTGATGTAATTCCAGAAAAAGAAGTTTACATCGTTGATGGTGGTGACCCACGGAACTATTGAATCACAAACAGTAACTTCTCCTTATGGAGTAGTTCCAAATACTTTTAAGCATGAACTAATAAATGTTCCTCCTATTGTAACTGAAGGTGGAAGTCTTAGGATTTTAGATAGCAATAATTTCCCAGCGTGTGATACTACATCTGCTGCTTTAGTTGAAATAGAACCTGGAGCAATGAGAGAAATTCATTGGCACTCTAATGCAGATGAATTACAATACTATATTCAAGGTAAAGCTCGTATGACTGTATTTAAACCTGGTCCAAAAGCTAGAACATTTAATTATCAAGCTGGAGATGTTGGATATGTACCTGTTGGAGATTTCCATTATGTTCAAAATATTGGAACAGAAAAATTAGTTTTCTTAGAAATATTTAAAAGTGACCACTTTGCTGACATTTCTTTAGCACAATGGATTGCAATGACACCAAAAGAAGTAGTTAAATCAGTTCTAAACTTATCTGACGATTTTTTAAATAGCGTAAGAAAAGAAAGCTGCCCTATTGTAAAATATCCAGGATATGAATTTCCACCGGCTAATAATACTCCTCAAAACGTTTGTTATTTCAAAGATTTTGATTACAAAATAAAAAATCCCCCATGCAATGCAGCAAAAGAACATTAATAATTGCCAAAGGGGACGGAGGTTTTTGGCAATTTTCGCTTTTTCAACTTATTACGGCTACTATATAAAAAAGGAAAACTCACGTTTTCCTTTTTACCTTTTATATTTTTAAATTATTTTCCACAACAGTTCTTATACTTTTTCCCACTTCCGCAAGGACAATCATCGTTTCTTCCTACTTTTGGTGTGTTATTTACAACTGGTGCTTTAGTTGATTGTTCTTTATTAGAAGAAGTTTTCATTTCAGAATTTTCTAATCCTTGTCCTGTTATATTTACAGTTTGAGTTCTTTTTACTTCTCCTTCTTGTTTACGAATATTTAATAGAATTTTTACTACATCTGTTTTTACATCATTAACCATTTGGTCAAACATATCGAATCCTTCTATTCTATATTGAACTACTGGGTCTTTTTGACCATAAGCTCTTAAACCTATACCATCTTTTAATTCATCCATTGCATCTATATGGTCCATCCACTTTTGGTCAACTACTTTTAGCATTACAACTCTTTCTAACTCACGTAGCTGTTCTGAACCAATTTCAACTTCTTTATCTTCGTATTTCTTTAAAGCTTTTTCTTTTAATTCATTTACTAAGTTTTCTGCATTGTCTAAATTATCTAATTTTTCTATTCCGAAATTTACTTTAACTTCTGCTAATAATGCTTCTTTATTATAATTGTTTCCCTCGTCAAAATATGTAGCTACAATATTTTCAGCAACTGCTGATATCATATTTAAAATACTATCTTTAATATTTTCTCCATTTAAAACTTGTTTTCTTTGTTTATAAATAATTTCTCTTTGTGTGTTCATAACATCATCATACTGTAATACGTGTTTTCTTATGCTAAAGTTCTTTCCTTCAACTCTCTTTTGTGCTGATTCTACAGCTCTAGAAAGCATTCCCATTTGAAGAGGCATATTTTCATCTGCACCTAATGTATTATATACACTAGTAACCATATCTCCGCCAAATATTTTCATCAAGTCATCATCTAATCCAATGTAGAATCTAGATTCACCTATATCTCCTTGACGTCCACTACGTCCACGTAATTGGTTATCAATTCTTCTTGACTCATGTCTTTCTGTTCCTATTATTTTTAAACCACCTGCAACAATAACTTTTTCTTTTTCATCTTTAATTTCATCTTCAAATTTTGCTACTAACTCTTTAAATACTTTTCTTGCATTTAATATTTGCTCATCTTTTGTTTCGTTATGAGCCGTTGCAAATTCTATTAATTCATCTGAATAGTTTTGTTTTCTCATTTCTTGTTTTGCTAGGAACTCACTATTACCACCAAGCATAATATCTGTACCACGACCTGCCATGTTTGTTGCAATTGTTACAGCATTAAATTTACCTGCTTGAGCAATAATTTCTGCTTCTTTTTCATGATATTTTGCATTTAATACAACATGTTGAATTCCTTCTCTCTTCAATAAAGAACTTAATTTTTCAGATTTTTCAATTGAAACTGTACCAATTAATATTGGTTGTCCTTTTTCATGACTTTCTTTTACTTCGTTAACAATAGCTCTATATTTTGCTGCTTCATTTTTATAAATTACATCATTATTATCTGCTCTAATCATTGGCTTGTTTGTTGGAATTGAAATAACATCTAAATTATAAATTTCTCTAAATTCATTTTCTTCAGTCATTGCTGTACCTGTCATTCCAGCTAATTTGTCATACATTCTAAAGAAATTTTGGAATGTAATTGTTGCTAATGTTTTAGATTCATTTGCAATCTTAACGTTCTCTTTTGCTTCAATAGCTTGATGTAAACCATTATTGTATCTTCTTCCATACATAATTCTTCCTGTAAATTCGTCTACTATTAAAACCTCGCCATCTTTTACTATGTAGTCTGTATCTCTTTTCATTATTCCATTTGCACGTAATGCTTGGTTTATATGGTGAACAAGTTCTGAATTGTCTAAATCATTTAAATTATCTAATCTAAAGTTTTCCTCTGCCTTCTTTATACCTTTTGCTGTTAATGAAGCAGATTTAGCTTTTAAATCTACTATATAATCATAATTTTCATTATCATTTGCTTGTTCTTGATTTTTTAAATCTTCTTCAACTATAATTTTTGCTTTTAATCTTTTTACAAAATCATTTGCTTGTTTATATAAAATTGAAGATTCAGCAGCTGTACCAGATATAATTAAAGGTGTACGAGCTTCATCTATTAATATACTATCAATTTCATCTACTATTGCATAATGTAATTCTCTTTGAACAAGTTGACTTTTATATATAACCATATTATCTCTTAAATAATCAAATCCGTATTCATTATTTGTTCCATATGTAATATCTGCATTATATGCTGCTTGTTTTTCTTGTGGATTCATACCTGTTAAAACTAATCCAACAGATAATCCTAAAAACTTATACAATTTTCCCATCATTTCGCCTTGATATTTTGCTAAGTAATCGTTAACTGTAACTAAATGTGCACCTTTACCTGTTAAAGCGTTTAAATATAAAGGAAATGCAGCAGTAAGTGTTTTACCTTCACCAGTTTTCATTTCTGCAATTCTTCCTTGGTGCAATATAGTACCACCTATTATTTGAACATCAAAAGCTCTTTGATTAAGAACTCTTTTTCCAGCTTCTCTAACAACTGCATATGCTTCTGGTAAAATATCATCTAATGTTTTAGCATCTGCTAACATATTTTTAAACTCTACTGTTTTATTTTTTAATTCTTCATCTGTTAATGAAGACATACTACTTTCTAATTCATTTATTTTGGCCAAAATTGGCATAACTCTTTTTACTTCTTTTTCACTATATGACCCGAATATTTTACTTAATAATCCCATTACTTTCCTCCTAGTAATCTAATAAATTTGATATTTGTAACTATATCACTAAATTATAGTAAAATCAAGTATTTCTTGTTCTAATTGCATATACCATGCATAAAATTTTATTGTAAATATTTATGAAAGAAGGATAATTATGGTTATATATAATTTTAAAGTGAATGCAAAAGCTTTTTCTAAAATTTTGTTAACAATTCTAGGAATAATTATACTAGTTATTTTCTCTATTGCCATTTATAAAATTTATGTTGGAACAATAAAAGTTAATGATGAAATTCCAGTATCAGATGTTCAAGTAATTAACTCAGAAAACTATACTAATACTCTAAAAACAGTACACGATAATTTAAGTGAATATACAGGTAGAAAAATATGTATTTCTGGATACATATATAAATTACCAGATTTTTCTCAGAATCAATTTGTATTAGCTAGAGATATGATAATAAGCTCAGATTTACGAACATTAGTAGTTGGTTTTTTATGTAATTGCAATGAGATTTCAAATTTCAAAGAAAAAAGTTGGGTTACAATTATTGGAACCATTGAAAGAGGTAATTATCATGAAGAAATACCTGTAATACAAGTTACAAATATCAAGCAAATTGAAAAGCCGTCTGATGAATTTGTATATCCACCAGACAGCTCTTATGTTCCAACTTCAGCTTTGTTTTAAATTTACTTCCTATCGAAAATAAATTTCATAATTCCTTTATCAATTAAAGTTGCAAATATGTTTTTTAAAATTATTAATATAATTGGACCTACTAGCATTCCTAGTACCCCAATAAACTTAAATCCTGTATACATAGCTATTAATGTAAATATTGGGTGAATTCCAATTTTATTACTAATTATTTTGGGTTCTATAAATTGTCTCACTATGCTCATTATCGCCCACAAAACAAATATTGCAATACTTAAATTTATATCTCCATTAAAAGCAGAGAATATGGCCCAAGGGACCATCACAGCCCCTGAGCCTAATATAGGAAGAGCATCTACAAATCCTATTAATAGAGCAACAATTAATGGATATTCAACATTTAACCCCATTATTTTTATTATATACAAGCCTATTAACGAAATTATAAAAGAAATTATTACTAATGTCGCTTCAGCCTTCAAATAATTTCCTAATACTTTAATTAATTCTCTTAAATGTATACCTATTTTTTTTACCCATAATTGTGGTAAATGGTGTTCTAATTGGTCAAGCATATATATTTTATCTGTACATATAAAATACAGCGATATTAACGTTACAACAACATAAATTCCTATTGTAGGAATAGATGTTACAAAATCTATGGTTTTAGTTAAAAACACTTTAAGATAATTTGATAAATTACCTAAGAATTCATTTAATGATTCTTGTATTGCAGAAAACACCTCATTAGGAATTCTAATTCTACTAAAATCCATATTGCTAATTATAATTTGAAATTGTGAATACAAATTATCTATATATCCGGTTCAATCCAGAAAGTAAATTAGACGCTTCTGAAACTAAACTAGATATTCCCCATATTATTAATCCTATAATTATTGTAAAAGCTACTATTAATACAATTATAGCACTTAACTTT
>CAZTHC010000047.1:0-8499 GCA_964613425.1 uncultured Lachnospiraceae bacterium | reverse complement strand
TACCAGTTGATGTTCATTTGGCTATTTGTTTCTTTATTGTTATTTATTTCTTTTCTTTCTTTTCTTTTTTGATACATATCTTTTGCCATAATATCACTCCTTTTATTTTGTTGGTTATTTATCTTCTGAATTATAATTACATTCTTAAATCAATTATATCATCATCTTGTTCGCCAGTACCAATGATTATAACCGGCACTTTAGTTTCTTTTTCAATTTTTTTAATAAATTCTTTAACTTTTAAAGGCAACATTTCATAATTTTTACATTTGTATGCTTTCCAATCAATATATTGAGCAAAATTAAGTACAATTCCTGTTGGCTTATTTATCATAACATTATATTTTAATCTTTCCCAATTCATTTCAAATACTCTTCTAACTTTTTTAGTAACAGTTGTATATTCTTCTATATTATCACTACATCCACATCTCTTTGCAACTTCATCCCAAGAGATTTCCTTGCTACCTGCATAATCACCACTATATATTTTTTTACCTATATTAGTTTCATTACTAATTCTTATTGGATATGGCCTAATAACCATAAAAATATCTTTTACTTTAAATAGACTACATCCAGCATCTGCAATTAACTGACTTGCACTACACATTCTGCTCGTTACATTAGGATAGTTTAAACCATAATTAATATCTAAATCTTGTCCTTGGGCTCCTTCTATTAAAATATTTTCATAAGTATTATTTATCATAATTGCCGTATCTACTATTTCTATTTTTTCTTTATACTTACTATCTACATTTTTAAAATACTCGCCAGCTAAAATAACATCTGGATTTCTCATTGCTTTATCTGAAAAAGCTGCACCTATTTCAGCTTATTATTAACAATTATAATTTTTGAATTATCTATTTCAATATCTCCTCCTATAGGAAAAGTAAAAACTGGAGTGTATGCCCGAAATCAGCATTTATTAATAGTTGTGATTACCTATTTTTCAAATTTTCTTTTGTACATTGCTTTCAATAAAATCTATTACATCTTCTTCACTAGTTTTAATAAAATCCATATCTTCTTCTGTTAAATCAGTAAAATATTTATCAATTCCTTTATATTTTGATATTGAATTTAATGGATAGCCTGGATTTATTTTATTTGATTTTGTTTCAACCATATAAAAATTATCTTTATTCCATGTATATGTATTTTCATTACCATTTTCATCAATAACAGCAAGTCCATATATCCATTTGCAATTAAGTATTCCGTTTTTTCCATATTCTTTTACTAAATTAGTATAATGTTCTATCATTTCTTCGTCAGTCAAAGTTTTACCGTTTACTCTTCTTACATATAAACCTGGTTGTTTGTTTTCTGGAACACCTTCTAAATATAAAGTATCATCCATACCAATACATGGTAAATTAGTTTGTTTAAAGCATTCTCTTGCTTTAATTAAGGCATTTTCAATTGCTGTTTTTCCATCCTCTACAATGTTTAATTCAATATTTAAGTCTTTTAATGAAACTACTTCTATTTGCTTTTCTAATAATCCTTTTGAAAATCTTCTTGACTTACTCTCATTGCCTGTTGCAAATACTATTTTTTTCATATTATCACTCCATCTTATATTTTTAATGTTTTTTCATTCAATTCAATTTCAGCTTTCTTTACAAAATAATTGTTTTCCTTCATTGGAATATTATATTTAACTATAACTTTTTTCATCTCATCAATATCTGAATATTTTTTATTAATAAAATTACACTTGTCTTCTATCTCAATATAAATGTGTTTATTATTTACTAACTGAATAACTAATTCATCTTTTTTGTTTGCCATAACTATCAAATGGTCATCTATTGTGATTAACTTTTGATAATTAATTGATTCTAACAATAAAATAGCATCTTCTGTTGATTCTATTTTACAATTAATTTTGCTCTGTGTAAGAATGTCACCATGTTCATCGTATTCCTTTTTCTTATACGTAATCATTTTTGTTTCTTTATCTTTTTCTACAATGTTTCTAACTAATACACATTTTTTTAATAATTCTAAATAATTATTCTCATTTTTATATCTTTTTTCAACCATATATACATCATATAAATTATACTCTTCCATTATTTTGAAATCATATTTTTCCAATATGCTTTTTAATTTTTCCACTGAGCAAGACACTTCTACTGTTATTTCTTTTTCATATTCCATAAAGCTCTCCTATTAATCCAATTATTTATCCCATAATTTTCAATATGTTTTACATTATATCACAATAAAGGCATTTCGCCAAGTTAACATTTTATTTATTAAATTTCAATTTTTTCGGGCGTATACAATACGCCCCTACATTTTGCAATAAATTTGTAATCTGATTTGGCGAGTCGTCGAGGACGCCGACCCCTACAATTTGCAATATGTCATTTTTACATTAAGTAGTCACATGCAGTCGATATGCTTTTTGGGGGGTAATTTATGATTACCTATGAGATGTTTCGACTTCCTTCGTCTCGCTCAACATGACAATAATCAGACATATATAATATACAAAATAAAAAAACAGACTTGAAATCTGTTTTTTTGCTTTAATTTAAAATTTATAATTATTTTTATCTGCTCTTTCATCTAATACTCTGTCAAAGTCTTTGTTCTTGTAAAACCAGTCTGTTTTTTTATTGTTTGCTCCTGCACTATCACTTGTTTTTGTTATTATAATATCAAAAAATATTGCTATTGGTAAAATAATTGCTACAGCTGCAATAAATATTTCTGTATAGTTTATTACTACATTTTCTCCTTCTGTTGTTTTTATTAATACATCGTATAAATCGAATCCAAAATATGCACATTGTGAAATTAAATATGCTATAGCTCCAATTATATGTCTTTTGAATATTAGTATTATGCATACTAATGTTATAAATAATGTTACAATTTCAAAATTTGGATTTACTGAAACAAATCCCATTTCAATTCCCATTGTTGTTGTTAATGTAACAATAACTCTAAATATCCAAAAAAGTATCATTGCAAAAATAAGCAAATAACTTAAAACACTTTTCATTTTTTATCAACCTTCCTTATTATTTATGTTCAAAAACATTATAATTTATTTTATAGAATACATATTTTTCTCTTACCAATGCTGTATTTAATGCTATATTTCTTTTTTGAGCTTCAGAACTACTATCATTTAAATTTAACTTATCATAATTTCCACTAATAATACAATAATAACAAGCTTGATTTTCTTTGTTCCAAGTAATTGTTTTTTTACCGGTATACTTATCTGTATTTATAATTGTTTTAAAATCTGTATTCTTATATCCAATAATTTCTTTATTATTTAATTCTGGACAATCTATTCTATGATAATAACTTGTATCTTGATTATCTTTTTCTACAAAATATATTGTATCTCTACTAATATATTGTTTATTCATTGTTGAATTAACAATTGCATAGTTATTATAAAATTTCTGTCCCATTTTTAATCCTTGCATAAAAGTTACCATTGTTACATTTTTTAAAACATTATCCCAATCTGTTTCTGTAAGGACTGGCATTTTAAAGTTATATACACTACCTAATCCTTGTGAATTTGCATTATAACTAGATATGGCTGTATTTAAGTTATCCTGAATAGAATTTACTATTACATTTCTTCTTTCTTCATTAAAAGACGAATCAATTTTTAATGGATTGTTATTTTCATCTATTTTACTCAAATCTGTAAAATTCCCTACTATATCTGCGTTATACCATTCTGTAAATAATTTTGCATCTTCATAATATTTTTTTGCAAAATCGTTATCTGTATTATTTAGTAGATTATTAGTATTAGCAGAAGTATAGACTTTTTCATTATTTCTATATCTAAACCAATTATTACTACTATCACAATATACTTTTGATTTATCACTATCATATGTATATTTATAATTTTCTCTCTCATATTTTTCGTTATTATTACTTTCAGTAATAATATTCAAACCTAAAAACTCATAAAAACTATCTTCTTTAACAAAATTTTTTCCTAATGCAACATCTACTTCTTCTGCCTCTAAATATCCAGATTTTGCTACATATGTTCCATCTATATATCCATATACTGTTATATAATTATCCAAAGTATAATTAATTACAATTCTATTATTATTATCTTTTATATATTCTTTTGTATAATAAATATATGGTTTTAAAATATGCTTATATTTAGTATCTCCATTTTCATCAATTGTTGAATTTGGTGCATATATATAATATCCATCATAATTAGTAAATAATATTGCAGGTATATATTGCATCATTTCATTTTGGCTATATCCAGGAACACCTAAATTTATTGATAAAGTTTTAATAAATGTACTTATCGACGCTTGCACATCTCTTCTTAATGAATCTGAAACATTCGATACATTATTATGTACTGTATTTGTTTGGAATGCTTTTATCGCATCATAAGTAGCAGCATATAGTTTACTGTCATATTTTGCTTGTAAAACAATAGTATCAATTTGCCCTTGTGTATACGCAGACATAACTAATATTATTGGAAATATAATTATTATAAATATTACGGTTAATGTTTGAATATTCATATCTTTTTGTTATCCTTTTTAACTATTTCCGTTTGCAGATACTACTCCTGTAAATTCTGCAGCTATTTGTGCTGTATTGTTTCCAGATATTCTATAAAAGAAATTTTTAAACATCTGTGATAATGTTAAATTTGTATTTTTTACTTTTATAGTTACAATATCTCCTTCTTTTAAAACATATTTTCCTTTTGCCAACTGTTCTTCTATTTGTGTTGTATACACAGAATAGTATAGATTCTCACCTATTTTATCTGTAGATGTCCATGTTGTTTTTTTACCTGGATTTTCATCCAATATTTGAACTTCCATTTCAACATCATAGCTATTACCTGTTGCCATTAATCTGCTTAAAAATTTTTCATAATTTGTTTGTGTCATATTACCTTTGTTTGTTGTTTCATTAATAAACTCTTCCGCAGCCACCTGTACTTGAAGTTGTGCTACATCATCATTTCTTTCTGAAATTGCTAACATTGGAAAAACAAATAGCAAAACAGCTGCTAAAAAAATTGCAATAATTGTTATTAAAGTATCTCCCATTTTTAAATCCTCCTCTTACTATTACTTACATAAATAGTATTCTATTACCATTTTCGTATCTTCTGTTCTTATATTTGCCTTATCAATTATATCTATTGTAGATCCATCTTCGTTATCTAAAGTTTTTGCTTCCTTAACTTCTCTATATACTTCTAAAAACTCTTTATCTTTATAATTTTTAATAAATCCATTTCCTATAGGTGCATTATATGTATATGTTTGATTAATTACTATTTCTCCACCCTTTAGAAATGCATCTATTCTATTTCGTGTATCTTTTTCATTTCCACTCCACATAGCTTCGTTTTTATACATATTATACGCCGTATATTCGGCATCTGTTATTTTTCCAGAGTTCACATATGAATTTTTGTTTGTTGGAGTTATTTGTTTAATAAATACTTCTATTTCTGTATCAAATACTTGTATTAGTTTCATATCTTTTGTATTTCCATTTGTCCAAGTATCTGTTACTGAATCATATTCTTTATCATAAGATTCTGCATATATTTTTACTTTATAATTTTCCTTTGCATATCGATATAAAGTAGGAATAATAGTTTCCATTCCTACTTTTCTACCTTCCTTTAAAGCATTCTCTGCTTCTTTTGTTTCTAAAAAGTTTGTATTATCTGTTACATATAATACAAAATCCGAAACGGCTTTTGCTTGATTTGACACCATAAAAAATAGTGTTAACGCTATTATAAATGCAAATACTGCAAAAGCCATTTGAAGTGCTTTTGTTGCATTTTCCATAATTTTTGTCCTAACTTACTTTTTAAAATTATTTTTCATCTATATTTATTTTATTAACTAAATTTGAATCAGAATATTCAAAAGAAATTTCATATGCTTTTCCAGTTTCTATTAATTTTTTATTTGTTGACAAATTATTTTGTACTACAAGAATATCTGTACCCTTATTAATACTTACATTAACTTGTTTTGATGCATCATCAACATTTGTTGAATTATGTGTAGCTATTTTTGTTAATAAAGCTCTTGCTTGTGAACCTGTTTGTCTTCCTTCATATGCTGTAAATGTACTATTAAATGCATCTATTTCTTGTTGTGCCATCATTTCGCCACCTTGGTTAAATAAACCTGTTCCTCCATTTACCAACATTACACCTATTGTTACTATAACTATTGAAATTAAAACTGCTCCTGCAATTATTAAAGCTTTTGATGCGTTTTCCATAAAAAAATCCTCCTTTGTATTTTTATATTATTTTTATATTTTGGTTTAAGCTAAAGTTTTTAACTTAAAATTAATAACTAATTCATTTTTAGTCAGGCACAAGGCCTGATCCTACAGTTTGCAATATGCTTTATTCTTCTATTTGTTCAAATATTATTTTGCTGACTAATTTTGTGGTTTCATGGTATTCTATTTTTGTGCATTTAAACTTTATTAAACCAAAATGCTTAATAAAATTACTTACACCTGAATTAAATATTTGTTCCATCTGATATGTCTTTTCTACAGATATCATATTTAATTCTACTTTTATAGAATGTCCCTTATCTGGTATATATGTACCATCTTCATTTTTCGAAATGTTATATTGTTCATTATTATTTACAGCTTTATTAATTATTGTTGCAACTTCATTTCCAAAAATTTCTTTTTCAAGTAAATATTCATATTCAGAATTTCTACTTATAATTTCTCTGTTTTGAAGTTGCCTATTTCTTATTGTAAAAACTAATATAATTGAAATTAATATTAGTGCTATGAACATAATTATTATTGTTTTCTTCATTCAGTACCTCTATATTAAGATTATAATATATTATTTTATATTTTTCAACTTTTTTAAACTTCTTTTATTATAATTTTACATATTTTTCCTAATGAGTCATATCCCATGTCGTTTATTTTATATTTAGCATTTTTCGTTAGTATATAAGCTATTAATTTTTGATTGTCGCTTTGCCCAACATTTTTTATTGTTACTCCAGAAATTGGTTTTATATCTAGTTCTATTACTTGAACAGTATTATATGAATCTCTAACCAAATTAATAATTGTTGCAACATCTTGTGCAGTTAGGTTTTCACCACTATCATTTTTAGCAATAAATTCTGTAAACTGTGCATTAAACATTTCTGTTTCCTGTTTTTTAAGTCTTGCATCTGTTGTTGTTCCAACATTTCTAGCATTTTCAAACAGATATAATCCTATTGAAACAACAGCTATTGCTATTAAAATTCCGCCTGCAATTATTAATGCTTTTGATGCATTTTCCATCTTTTATATCCTTTCGATTTTAATTTGGATCTATTTCTATAAATGATAATTTTTCTACTCTTCCTGTATCTTTACTATAAGTAATACCTGTACATTTAAATATTCTTCTTTTAAAATCTGCAAAGCCAGTATATCTTTCAGTATAATCATCGCTGTTTGCTTTTTGTGTTTTAATCACTTTATTATTAGCTGTAGAAAAAAATTTGACATTATTTGAACCAACAGTTTTATTGTTTAAGTCATCTATATCATATATTTCTCCCTCTTCAAATATAGGAAGTGTATCTTCTTTTGTAGTTGTATCATATCCCATTCCGTTTGCGCGTTTTGTATATGAAATTTCATAAGCAGTAATATCTTTAACAAATTTTATATTTAAGTCAATTTTATATGTACTATACTCGTCAGTATCTTTATATTTTTTATTATTATTAATAACTTTATTTATTAATGTTGTTAGTTCAGAACCATATATTTTTTTGCCATCATAAGATTCATAAGTTTGGTTGAATGCTATTATTTCATCTGTTAAATCAAAGTTATTTTTATTCATATCTGTTATATTATTAAACATAATTATTAACAAAACTAGCACAATTATTGCAATTAGAACTCCTCCAGCAATTATTATTGCCTTTGACATATTTTCCATATTTTTTTCCTTTCAACTTTAGGTCATTGAAGACATACTGCTGAATGTTGATGTCATTCCTAGTAAACCTATTACTACTAATGGTACTATTAAGTATCCTACAAATGAAACAACTAATGGTGCAAAGCCTATTACCTTTCCTATAAGTCCTTTTCTTGATATCAATCTTTCATTTGATTCTTTTCTTTTTTCTTGGTAGTATGCTCTTTCTGTATCTAACTCGTCAAATGCATCTGCAATAGGTATTTTTTCAACTGCTGCTTGTAAACTTTCTACTATACGTATTAACTGTGGAAAAGATACATCATTTTTCAATTCTTCTAATGCTTCCCATGCACCACTCTCGTAGTTATTAACACATTTGCTTACAGATTCTCTAAATATATTTGAATATCTTTCTATCCATTCTAATATTATTTCTACGTTAACCCTCTCAATTTTCATTAGCATTAGTATAATTGTTTGGAATTGCATTACTTCATTTT
>CAZTHC010000046.1:0-8592 GCA_964613425.1 uncultured Lachnospiraceae bacterium | reverse complement strand
TATCCTTGTTTTATTATTTTCTACTATTAAAGAAAAATTGTTAACTGTTATTTCACTATTCCCTTTTCTATATAAATCTTCTTTTATATTTGCTTCTACTTCTAATATTTTACTTTCAATTAATATCTCTATTCTTGAAGAGTAGTTTTGTTTATCTATTGTATTAATCGCTATTTGATTTTTCGCTTTTTTAGTACCAAATTCTAAATCTTCTATTGTATCATAACTATTATCAACTATTTTTCCAGTATCTTCTTTTATTTCTTCTTCTCTTCGCTCTATTATCCTTTGTGCATAATTTTTTATGTCTATTCTAGCTGCTTGCAAATAAGTATCTATATTACTTATATTTAGTGGATTATCATACTCAAAATAGTTTTGTATTCTATTCACTTTTGCATCTATTATGCTTTCTATTTCTGGTATGTATTTATTTTTGTATTTTGTCTTAATAATATTTATTATCTCTTCTTTCAAATTTTCTATGTTGTTTTCAAATTCTTTTTTACTTTCGTTCATATTATATCACCTACTTATGTAAATATTGTACCATGATTTAAGGTTTTGAGCAAATCTGTTTACATAATTTATAATTGTTGTTAGCATGAGTTGAACCATGCCATTACAGTTTGCAATAATAAATGACGTATAGAATATACGTCATTTAAATGTTTATTTATCAAATTCGTCTATTATTTCTCCTACTAGCTCCTCCATTATGTCTTCTAATGTTATTATTCCTTCTACACTTCCTTCATCGTCTTTTACTACTGCTAAGTGCCTTTTGTTTAATCTCATTGTTTCAAATACATTATATAATCTTTCTTCTTTTTTTACGAAATGGGTTTCTCTTAGTAGTTCTTTTATTTGTGTGTTTTTACCTTCTTCTGTTAATATTAGGTCTTTTATGTTTAATGTTCCTATTATATTGTTTTTATTCTTTTCAAATACTGGTATTCGTGTGAACTTGTATTTTTTAATGTTTTCCATCACTTCTTCGTATGTGCTATTTATGTTTATAAAGTCTATTTTTTCTTTTGGTATTAATGCGTCTTTTACCTTTTTGTTATTAAATTTTAATGCATTTACTAATAGACGCTTCTCGTTTTGGTCATACATTCCTTGGTCTTTTCCTTCTGCTATTATCATTTTGATTTCTTGCTCTGTAAGTTTTTCTTTTTTCTCATCTTTTATTCCTAATATTCTTGAAAATAGTTTTTCTGAAAATTTTAGTAATTTTTCAAAAGGATAGTTTATTTTTGATATTACATATAAAAATCCTACTGTTCTATATGCTGTTTTTTCTGGTGCATTTTTTGCTATTCTTTTTGGTAATAATTCTCCAAATACTAATGAAAAATACGAAAGTACTGCTGCTACTATTACTATTGCTATTGCATACATTATGCCTTTTTCTAAATTAAATATGTTGAATTTTTCTACCATCGTAGAAACAAATGCTTCTGCTGCTATAGCACTAAGTAGTAATTCACACATTGTTGCTCCGCTTCTTACTACTCCATAAAATCTCGTTTTATTATCTAACAATTGTTTTATTCTTTCTGCTCTAAAATTCTTTTTGCTCATTTGCGAGAATTTTGCTTTATTCAAATACGTAAATGCTGTATCTGCTGCTGAAAATATGGATTTTATCCAAACTATTATTGCCAATACTAAAAAACTTAACCACATTTTTTACTTTCCCCTTTTCTTTTGCTATATGTTCTTTATGTTTTTCTTCTTAAATATTATCAATGAAACTGCAAGCAATACTACAAAGTATATTGCGCAAATTATTGCAGAAAATCCCAAATTCATAAATTCTAATTGTGATAATCTTCCAAATAAATATTCATCTAAATTCCAGTTCATTGTTATCCAATATTTTAAGAATTCTGCTTTTTCATATCCTGCTGCTAAAGATGATATTATTCCACTTGTCATATATAATAATAATGTCATAGTTATTGCTAATGCTGAATTTGTAAATACTGTGCTAAGTGTGAAAGCTATTAATGCTATTATCATAAACTGTGGTAATAATGCTAATGCCTTTATTCCTGCATATGCAAATACATTAAATTCTACTAATTCATTTGTGTTAAAATTATATTCTACTATTGGTGTATTTAAATTTCCAAATCCGAATATAATTCCACCAACTAATGTTTGCACTAATGCTGTAAATATTAATGTTATTAATATAATTATAATTACTGAAATATATTTAGCTGTTAATATTTTAATTCTTGAATATGGTTTTATTAATAAAAGTTTTATTGTTCCTTTGTTAAATTCTTCACTTACTATTGTTCCTGCTATTATTATTATTAATATAATTATAAATAATCCATATTCGCTAAATACATTTGAAAGAATTGCTCTCGAATTGCTACTGTTTTCTATGTCTAATTTTGTATCTAATATGTATTCAGATTTTGCTTTTAGTTCTAGTGCTGCATTATATCTAACTTTTTCTTCATAGGTCATATTTTTATCTTTTAATTCATTAATATTTATTATGCTTTCTGAATACCTGTCTATTGCTGTATTTAAATAATCGTTTGCATATGGTATATCTTTATCTAATCTCATTTGCATTGTTTCTCTTTTTTGTTCTAACATCTTTATTTCTTGATTATTTACTTTATCAGATTGTATTTTTAAATTTGCTATTGTTTGGTCTATTTCTTCTATTTCTTGTATAATAATTATTTTCCAATCGTTTCCATTTAAAGTGTTTAAGAACTTTGTATATGATTGTTCCGCTTTGTCTAACATATTTTGTTCTGTTTCATTTAAAGTTGTTTTGTATTTTAAAGAATTCAATTCTTGCAATACAATATATCCTTTATCTTCTATGTATCTTTCTTGCCAACCGTTTTCAGGGTATTTACCTCTTAATTCTAATATTTCTTTATTTGTTTTTATTTCAACAAATGAACTGAATTCTTCTGGATTACTAAGATCAAATTTTGCTAATTGTTCATCTGATACGCTATCGTAAATCATTTTTTCAACATTAAATACATTTTCTTCTATTATAAATTTATATAATACATTGTTTAATATTATAAATGCAAATGTTATTATTGCTAATATGTATATAGCTTTTTTACTGAATATTTTTTTTAGTTCGTTTTTTATTAAATTAATCAATTACATTACCCCCTGTCTTTTTAAAGAATGCTTCTTCTAAGCTTATTTCTATTGGTTTTATTTCAAATATCTTTTTCTTTGCTTTTATTAATTTATTTATTGCTGTTGGTATTTGTTCTTTTTCTATATTTATTTTAAATTTAAATTCATCTATTTTTTCTAGTTTGTCTTTAAATATTTCTTCAATTCCTTGTGTTGAATCTATTTCGATTTCATACCAGCTATTTCCTTCTAATTTCTTTACTTTATCTATTTCATTTGTTTCTATTATAACTCCATTTTGAATTATACTTACTTTGTTACAGAAGCTTTCTAGTTCAGATAAGTTATGGCTTGATATTAATATTGCCATATTTTCTTTTTTAGCTAATTTAACTAAAAGCTCTCTCATGCTTTTTATTCCTTCTGGGTCTAATCCATTTGTTGGTTCATCTAATATTAATAAATTAGGTTTGTGTAATATTGCTTGTGCAATTCCTAATCTTTGTTTCATTCCTAATGAATATTTTGAAACTTTATCTTTAATTCTGTTTTCCAACCCTACTAATTTGATTACTTCATCAATTCTTTGTTTTGTTACATTTTTGTACATTCTTGCTATTAACTTTAAGTTATCTATTCCAGACATATACATATATAAATCTGGATTTTCTACTATTGCACCAACTTTTTCTATTGCTTTTGTAAAGTTTTTCTCTATGTTGTATCCATTAATTGAAACTTTACCTTGTGTAATACTTTGTAATCCTAAAATTAACTTAATTGTAGTAGTTTTTCCAGCTCCATTAGGTCCTATAAATCCTAATATATCCCCTTCAAACACTTTAATAGAAACATCTTTTAATATTTCTTTTTTTCCAAATTTTTTGTGTAAACCTTCACAGTTTAGTACTAAATTTTTCATTTTTTACCCCTTTCTTTTTGTTTATATTTATATGTATTTGTGAGCGTATACAATACGCCCCTACAATTTGCAATAAATTTGTTTATATATCTATGAGATGTTTCGACTTCACCTTGTTTCGCTCAACATGACAATAATATTACATGTGCTGCGGGTCGTCGAGGACGCCGACCCCTACAATATTTTTTTATCAATAGAGTAGCCAAACACAGGTGATATCTTTTAAACAAAATACTGGCTTGTTTCTTGTAGATTATCAAAATTTGTTTGCCTTAGTATTTCGTATACTACTATTGCTACTGAGTTTGATAAATTTAATGAACGTAATCCTTCTCGCATTGGTATTCTTGCTGTTTTTTCTATGTATTTTTTTAGTGTTTCTTCTGGTAATCCTTTTGTTTCTTTTCCAAATAGTACAAATACTTCTTCCATTTTTGAAAAGTCTATGTTTGAATAACAATGTTGTCCTTTTGTTGTAATGAAATACATATTGTTTTCTTCTGGTTTATATTTTTCTAAAAATTCTTCAAAGGATTCATGTTGTTCTATATCTAACTTGTCCCAATAGTCTAATCCTGCTCTTTTTAAATATTTATCTGATATTTCGAACCCTAATGGTTTTACTAAATGTAATTTTCCGCCCGTTATTGCGCATGTTCTTGCTATATTTCCAGCATTTTGCGGTATTTCTGGTTCTACTAATACTACGTTTAATTTCATATGTTCTCCTTTGTTTTTACGGGTCGTCGGTGACGCCGACCACTACAATTTGTAATAAATTTATATATATTTAATTGTTTATTATATCTTTTATAACCTCTCCTGCTATTAGTAATCCTGCTACTGAAGGTACAAATGATATGCTACCTGGTGTTTGCTTTTTATTTGTTGTTTCTTCTGCTTCTTGTGGTTTTATTGGTATTTCTTTTGAAAATACTACCTTTAACTTTTTTATTTTTCTTTTTCGTAATTCTTGCCTCATAACCTTTGCAAGTGGGCATTCGCTTGTTTTATATATATCTGCTACTTGTAGCATTTCTGGGTTTAGCTTGTTTCCTGTTCCCATACTAGAAATTATTGGTATTTCATATTTTTCTGCTTTTTCTACTAAATCTATTTTTGCTGTTACTGTGTCTATTGCATCTACTATATATGCATAACTTTTATCTATCATTTCTTCTGAGTTTTCTGGTAAATAGAATTCTGTATATGTTTCTACTTGTGCATTTGGATTTATTTCTAATATTCTTTCTTTCATTACATCTACTTTGTTTTTTCCTATTGTTTTATGTGTTGCATGTATTTGTCTATTTAAGTTTGATAACGAAATTTTATCGTTATCTATTAGCACAAATTTTCCTACACCAGCTCTAGCTAATGCTTCAACAGCAAAAGAGCCAACGCCACCAATACCGAATATTGCTACTTTGGCGTTTGCTAATTTTTCTATTCCTTCTTTTCCTATTAACATTTCTGTTCTTGAAAATTGATTAACCATATTTGCCTCATCTCTAACTTTTATTTTATATCACATTTTGTTTAATTTTCCAATATATATTACTATTATTGTTTTTTTAGCTCTATAACTGCTAAAGATACATTATAGTTTTCGCCTTCTATTCTTCTTGAATGTATTAAATCTTTATTGCATACACTGCAAATATTACTATCTACTATATTTTCTGGTTTTACACCTAGTTCTTCTAACATTATTTTGTTTATTAAAACTGTATCTATATTATATTTTTGTTTTTCCTCTGTTTTTCTACCTGCTTTTATAAATTCTTCTATTTTACCTGTATATTTAAAAGTTTCGTAAAATATATCTTTTACATCTGTATCTACTTCGAAATGACACTTTCTAATGCTTGGGCAAATACAACAAATTATATTTTCTGGCTTTGTGTTGTATGTTTGTTGCATTTGTTTTATTCCATTTTGTATTATTTTTTGTTGTGTTCCTCTCCAACCAGAATGTATATTTGCTATTACCTTATTTACTGGGTCATATATTATTATTAATATACAGTCTGCATTTGTTGAAATTAGTGGTGTTTCTTTAATATTTGTTATTAATCCATCTGCATGGTAGTATGAGTTAAATGTATTTTCAATATTCTCTTCTTGCTTTTCTACATTTACTACATTTGCACTATGCTCCTGTACTGGTGCTGATAGCCTATTGTAATTGAAGTTTAATTCTTCGCATACCTCTTTATATTTTTCTAATGCTTGTTTTTGCTTTTCTTCTGAATCATAAATATGTCGTTTAAAATTCATATTGTTTGGTTTTAATATATATGCATGATTAAGCTCTTCAAACTCTAATAGTTTTCTAAATTGTAAATACTCTATATTTCCTTTTTTTAAGTGTAAAACATTTTCATTAGATAAATCCATTAAGCTCTCCTTTGCAACATTCTATTTTTCTAAAACGATTATATTATAGCAATAGTTTTGATATTTTGTTTGAATTTTATTTTCTAATGTTTTATTAACATTGTATTTTTCTGATATTTCGTTAGATAATCTGTTATCGCCTGAATCTAGTACCCATATTTTACCTGTGTAATTTTCTAAATTATCTAAATTAGTTATTATCTCCATTGTTGGCTCATATGCTTTATATGCTTCTTTTATGTTCCATTGTTCTTTATTATAGAAGTATTGTTTTATGTTCTTTAAGTTAACTGTAGCAACGCTTCCAGTTCCTAACTCTGGGTTTTCATATATTATTATATCTTCTTCTTTTACGTTTTCTTTTAAGTATTCTATTGCTTTTAAATTGCTTTCATCATAATTTGTTTTTATAAACCTATAATTGCTTATTATACTTAAAGCTATTAACATTATACATATAACTTTTATAGATTTTGTGTTTTCTTGTTTTGCAAAGAAATATGATATGAAAAATATTAATAATCCAGTTATTGTAAATAAATATCTTGGGTATAGTATTGGTGTTTTTAAAGATAGAACTAATGCTGCTATCATTACTCCAAAGTATATCCAAATTGCCCATATTCCTGCTTTTTCTGTTGTTCCGTCTTTTTTATTTTTTCTAAATAAATACCACGCATATAAAAATATTGTATATCCAAATATTAAACCTACTCTTGCATCTAAATTTCCAACATATTGAAATTGAAATATTTCAAACAGTGTTCCTGGAAATTCAAATGTAATCCAAAATCCCTGTGCTACGTTTTTAATTTGTTTTATAAAATTGAATATCCATGGTAAGTATATAAGGAATTGTGCAATTCCTGCTATTAAAAACTTTGGTAAATAATCTTTTTTTATTTCTTTTCTTTTCATAAACCATATGAAAAGTCCTACATTTATTAGCCCTGCTGCCATTACTCCGTAGTAATGTGTATATAATGATAACAAACTAAATATTCCAAATAGTATCCAGTTTTTTATTTTATTTTCTTTTGTTAGCCTATAACCATAAATTGCTGTTAATGTTATAAATACTATTGCCCATGAATACATTCTTATTTCTGAAGAGTATATTGCCATTATTGGTAAGAAAAATGTAAAAAGTGAGAATAATATTCCAGTTTTTTCTCCAAAATCTTTTCTTATATGTGTGAAACCCAATATTCCTAGTATTGCTATTCCTATAACTGAAAGTAATCTATATGCAATTAAATTTTGCCCAAATATTAAATTTACTCCTTTAAGCATAAAGTAATATAGTATTGGGTGAACATCATTTCCACCTATATCCCAAATTTCTTGAAAACTGTGATTTGCAATTGCTACTGAATATGTTTCATCAAACCATAAGTTGTTATGAAATGCACCTAATGATATAAATACTATTCCAATTACTATTATAGCTATATGTAATATTGTATTTTTATTTTTTTCCACTTTATATACCTCCATTTATTATTTCTATTTATTTATTAAATCATAAAAACGTAATTATTTCAAATTTCTATTTATATATTTCTAATAACTTTTCTATTGCACGACCTCTATGTGAAACTGCATTTTTTTCATCTTCTGTTGCTTCTCCAAAAGTCTTTTTTAAGTCATCTGAAAAGAAAATGCAATCATATCCAAAGCCTTTGTTTCCAATTTCTTCATGTGTTATTGTTCCATATGTTTTTCCTTCTACTGTTATATATTCTTTATTTGGATAATATAAAACAATATTACAAACAAAATATGCTTTTCTATTTTCTGTTTCTTCTAAATTGCTTAACAATTTTTTTCTGTTTTCTGCTGAATTTCCGTGTTCTCCTGCATATCTTGCACTATATATACCTGGTTCTCCGTTTAATGCCTCAACGCATAATCCGCTATCATCTGCAATAACAATATATTTCATATTATTCTTATTTAAAAATTCACTAATTGTTTTTGCTTTTATTAAAGAATTTTCTAAAAAAGTTTTTCCGTTTTCTTCAATTTCTAAACTGTACCCAATATCTTGCAATGTTAATATTTCTTTATCTTTAAATATTTCTTTAAACTCTTTAATTTTATTTTTGTTATTACTTGCTAAAACTATT
>CAZTHC010000045.1:0-8927 GCA_964613425.1 uncultured Lachnospiraceae bacterium | reverse complement strand
TTATAATGCTTTCTATAAAAAATGTCAAATACTTACAGAAAGGAAAAATTAATTATTCTCTAAATCTATTGACAAATTCAAAAAAATAAGCTAAGATTATGAACAATAAATTTGCAAGGAGGCAATGCAATATGGAAGAAAAAGAAGTTTTATTAACACAAGATGGTTATAATAATTTAGAGAAAGAATTAGATTTTTTAAAAACAGAAAAAAGAAGTGAAATTTCTGAGCGTATTAAGGTCGCTTTAGGATTTGGAGATTTGTCTGAAAATTCTGAATACGATGAAGCTAAAAATGCTCAAGCAGCTAATGAAATTAAAATAATAGAATTAGAGAATAAATTGAGATATGCTAGAATTATAGATGAATCTGAAATAGATACAAAAACAGTTCAAGTAGGAAATAAAGTTAAAATTCTAGATATGGAGTTTGATGAAGAACTTGAATATACTATTGTTGGTTCAACAGAAGTAGATTTAACACAAAATAGAATTTCAAATGAATCACCAATTGGTTCTGCTTTATTAGGTGCAAAGAAAAATGAAGTTGTTGAAGCAAATGTGCCAGCAGGAGTTGTTAAATACAAAATTTTATCAATAACAAAATAGTTCTATTTTAAAGATATACGAATATATATAATAGTGCAAGCAAAATGCTTGTACTATTTTTTTAATATATATTGACTTTTTATAAAAAAGGTATAGAATATTAGCAGTCACTTAAACAGAGTGCTAATATTAAAAACATAAGGAGGTAATTAAAATGATAAAACCATTATCAGACAGAGTTTTAATTAAAATGTTAGAAAGTGAGGAAACAACAAAAAGTGGAATAATTCTTTCAAGTTCGGCTAAAGAAAAACCACAAATAGCTACAGTAGTTGAAGTAGGTCCAGGTGGAGAAGTAGATGGAAAAAAAGTTACAATGAATGTTTCTAAAGGGAATAAAGTAATTGTTAGTAAATATTGTGGTTCAGAAATAAAGTATGAAGGTGAAGATTATATAATTGTAAAACAAGATGAAATTTTAGCAATAGTTGAATAATTATTAATTTTATATAAAGGAGAGGATTTTTTATGGCAAAGGAAATTAAAAGCGGTGAAGACGCAAGAAAGTCTATATTAGATGGAGTTAATAAATTAGCAGATACAGTAAAGGTTACATTAGGACCAAAGGGGAGAAATGTAGTATTAGATAAGAGTTTTGGAGCACCATTAATAACAAACGATGGTGTTACAATTGCAAAAGAAATAGAACTAGAAGATGCGTACGAAAATATAGGTGCAAGATTAGTAAAAGAGGTTTCAACAAAAACAAATGATGTTGCAGGAGATGGAACAACAACAGCAACTCTTTTAGCACAAGTAATGATAAGAGAGGGTGTAAAAAATGTAGCAGCTGGTGGGGACCCAATGGCAATAAAAAGAGGTATGGATAAGGCAGTAGAAAAAGCAGTAGAAGGTTTGAAAAGCATAAGTTCACCAATTAACGGAAAAGAAGATATTGCAAGAGTTGCAAGCATTTCGGCAAATAATCAAGAAATAGGAAATTTAATTGCAGATGCAATGGAAAAGGTTTCAAAAGACGGAGTAATAACAATAGAAGAATCTAAAACAGCGTTAACAGGATTAGATGTGGTAGAAGGAATGCAATTTGATAAAGGGTATGTTTCTCCATATATGATAACAGATACTGAAAAAATGGAAGCAATAATGGAAAATCCATACATATTGATTACAGATAAAAAAATATCAAGTATTCAAGAAATATTACCATTATTAGAAAGCTTAATGCAACAATCTGGTAAATTAGTTATAATTGCAGATGATATAGAAGGTGAAGCTTTATCTACTTTAGTGCTAAATAAATTAAGAGGAGTATTAAATGTTGTAGCTGTTAAGGCACCAGGCTTTGGAGATAAAAGAAAAGAAATGCTTGAAGACATTGCAATTTTAACAGGAGGAGAAGTTATAACTTCAGATTTAGGTTTGGATTTAAAAGAAACAACAATAGAACAACTAGGAAAAGCTAGACAAGTAAAAATAGGTAAAGAAAATACTATAATAGTTGATGGAGCAGGAGATAAAGAAACTATAGAAAAAAGAGTAAAACAAATAAAGGCACAATTAGAGGAAACACAAAGTGAATACGAAAAAGAAAAGTTACAAGAAAGATTAGCCAAAATAGCTGGTGGCGTTGCAGTAATAGAAGTAGGTGCAGCAACAGAAGTAGAAATGAAGGAGAAAAAATTAAGAATTGAAGATGCACTTTCAGCAACTAAAGCTGCTGTTGAAGAGGGAATTGTAGCAGGTGGAGGAACAGCATTAGTAGATGTAATTTCAAATGTTGAAGCAGTTCTAAAAGAATTACCAGAAGAAGAAAAAATAGGCGCAAAAATTATATTAAAATCATTAGAAGAACCCTTAAAGCAAATTGCAACTAATGCAGGATTAGAAGGAGCAGTTATATTAGAAAAAGTAAAATCTAGCAAGTTAGGAATTGGATTTGATGCTGCAAAAGAAGAATATGTAGATATGAAAAATGCTGGAATAGTAGACCCAACTAAAGTAACACGTTCAGCTTTACAAAATGCAGCAAGTATAGCTTCAATGATACTTACAACAGAAAGCATAGTAACAGAGAAAAAAGAAAACAAATGTAATTGCCATGAACATGAGCAAATACCACAAGATATGTATTAGAATATATTATAAAGAAGTGAACTTTTAGTTCACTTCTTTTTTTGCTTATATATTAGCAGCATCCTCTTCCGTTTCCACCACAGCAGCAGAATATTAATATTAAAACGATTATAATCCAACAACAGTCGTCTCCAAAACCGAAGCCACATCCACCTCTAGATTCTTGCATATTTTCCCCTCCTTTCGTTGTAGAAAAATCTACATAAGTATAGGTAATAGATGTTGTAATTAATTACAACAACAACCTCTGTTGCCACATCCACAGAACAGTAATAAGAATAGAATTATGAACCAAAGAATTTCAGAATCACAACAATTTCTTTCCATGAAATGTACCTCCTATCATTTAAGTTTCAATTCCTTTGTATGTTATATATTATTCTGTTATAAAAAAAGTGTGAAATATTTAATAAAAACTGTACAAAAAAAATTACTTTATGATATAATTTAAAAGAATTTATGTAATGGGGGAATTAATAGTGGGAAATATTGTTTTGTTAGATGATTTAACAATAAATAAAATAGCAGCAGGAGAAGTTATAGAACGACCATCATCTGTTATAAAAGAAATGGTAGAAAACTCTTTAGATGCAGGAGCAAACAACATAACCATAGAGATTGAAAATGGTGGAATAACATATATACGTATTACAGATAATGGAAAGGGAATTTCTAAAGATGATATGGAAATTGCTTTTGAAAGACATGCAACAAGTAAAATTAGAGTTGCAGACGACTTAGAAATAGTTAAATCAATGGGGTTCAGAGGAGAGGCTTTAGCAAGTATTGCAGCAATTGCAAATGTAGAAATGGTTTCTAAAACAAAAGACTCTGAAATAGGAAACAAAATAGTTGTAGAGGCTGGAAAAGTACTAGAACAAGAAGAAACGGGTTGCCCAAATGGAACATCAATAACTGTTAGAAACTTATTCTTTAATACTCCTGTAAGATATAAATTTTTAAAGAAGGACTTTACAGAAGCAGGATACATAGAAGATATAGTAACAAGATTAGTTTTAGCACATCCAAAAGTAGCAGTAAAACTAATTATTGGTGGAAAAACAATATTACAAACTTCTGGAAATGGAGATATTGAAGAAGTAATATATAATATTTATGGAAGAGATGTAGCAAAAGCATTAATAGAAGTAGATTTTGAATATGAAGATATGAAGGTTTCTGGAGTTGTAGGAAAACCAGAAATATCTAGAAATAATAGAGCGAATCAAATGTTTTTTGTAAACAATAGATTTGTAAAAGATAAAACATTATCTGCTAGTGCAGAACAAGCATTAAAAGGGTTATTACCAATTGGAAAATTTGCATTTATAGTTCTAAATGTAGAAATGGATCCCAAAAAGGTAGATGTAAATGTTCACCCAGCAAAACTAGAAGTAAGATTTGAAGAAGAGCAAAAAGTTTTTAAAGCTGTATATAACGCAATAAAAGAAAGTATGCTAAAAACAGAATTAATTAAAAATTCAGAACAAATTGCAAGCTTTGAAAAAATAGACAAGGATGAAATTGTTTTAAAAGAAGAAAAAGCACCAAAAATACCAACATTTATAGACCTATTTAAAAAGAAAAAAGTAAGTAGCGACTATACAATGGATGCAGAAGAAAATGTAGAAGCTCCAAAAGAAAACATTATTGAGCAAATATATAATAGTAAAGAAATTTTAAAAGAAAATAAAGAAAAATATGAAGTAGAAGAACCAAAAAGAGAATTAAAAGTTCCTACAGAAGAGCAAGTTAGCACTATGACAAGTATAATAAGTAATGTAAATAATGCAGAAACAGAAAAACCAGAAGAAAAGGTTATTGTAAATGAAGAAATAGAGCAAACAGAAAAAGTAATTCCAGAAATTCAAGAAACAAAGAAAATTGATATACAAGAAATTAAAAACGAAGAAGTAAAAGAAAAATTTGATGAAATGTATGCAAAAGCATTTGGTAAACTTCCAACAGCAAAAACAGAAGAAATAAAAGAAGACGCTGAAAAAATAGATTTAAAAGAAGATATAAAAGAAAACGTATCTTTATTTGAAACAGAAAAAGAATTTATTTCTAAACCAAACTATAAATTTATTGGTATAGCATTTTCAACATATATAATAATCGAAATGGACAACCAAATGTATATAATAGATCAACATGCTGCACACGAAAGAATTAATTATGAAAAAATAAAGCAGAATTTTTATAGCATAAGCAAAAAGGATACACAACTAATGTTGTTACCAGACATTATTACATTAACACATAAAGAATTAAGCGTAGTAAATGAAAATGAAGAAATATTTAAGCAAGCAGGATTTGAATTCGAAGAATTTGGAGAAAACACAATAAAATTAACTGGTGTTCCAAGTATGTGTATGGAGCTAGAAACAAAAGAATTATTCTTAGAAATATTAGATGCAATGGACACAGTAGCAATAACTGCAAAACAAGAAAAAGAAGAAAAATTCATAGCAACAATAGCATGTAAAGCATCTGTAAAAGCAAATATGGCATTAACAGAAGCAGAAGTAATAGCATTAATGGAGCAATTGTTAAAATTACCAAATCCTTTCACATGCCCACATGGAAGACCAACAGCTATTAAAATGACAAAATATGATATTGAAAGAAAATTCAATAGAAAATAAAAGAGGTAAAAATGCAAAAAGTAATAGTTATTGTAGGACCAACTGCATCTGGGAAAACTAAACTATCTATAGAACTTGCAAAGAGGCTAAACGGAGAAATTATTTCAGCAGATTCTATGCAAATTTATAAAGAAATGAATATTGGTACAGCAAAACCAACAATTGAGGAACAGGAAAATATACAACACTACATGTTGAATTTTGTTTCACCAAACCAAAGATATAGCGTTTCAGACTATACTAAACAAGCACGAAAACATATAGAAGAAATATTGCAAAAAGGAAAAGTTCCAATAATTGTTGGAGGAACAGGGCTATATATAGATTCTTTAATTAACGAAATAGAATTTGTAGAACAACCAACTGATTTTGAATATAGAAATGAGTTAGAAAAAATAGCAAAAGAACAAGGATTAGAAAATCTATATAAAATGGCAAAAGAAATAGACTGTGAAGCAGCAGAAAAGATAAGTTCAAATGATAGAAAAAGAATTATACGAATATTAGAAATATATAAACAAACTGGAAAAACTAAAACTCAACTAGATATAGAATCTAGGCAAAAACAACTAAAATATGATTACAAAGTTTTTGGAATAAATATGGAAAGACAGAATTTATATAGCAGAATTAATTTACGAGTTGATAAAATGATGGAAAATGGACTTGTAAAGGAAGTTGAAGAAATATATTCTAAATATAACGAATTTCCTACAGCTATGCAAGGAATAGGATATAAAGAAGTTGTTGAATATTTAAATAAAAATATAACACAAGAAGAGATGATAGAAAAGATTAAGCAAGAATCAAGGAGATATGCGAAAAGACAACTTACATGGTTTAGAAAAAACAAAAATATTATTTGGCTAGATGGCGAGAAAGAGTTAAACACAAATATTAATATTATTTTAGAAAATATATAAAGAAGGTGAATTTTTGAACCAAAAAAGTGATAAAAAGGTGAAACCTAAAAAGAATAATAAAAAAGCAGTAGCTAAGAAAAATAGCACTGATACAAATAAAAAAAATGGGTTAAAGAAAGCTGATAAAACAAAAGTAAAATTAGCTATATTAATTATATCTGTTTTAATAGTAATATATATAATAATTGCAGTTATTAACCTTTTAAGAGAACCAGCAGATACTTTTATGGTTGAAAATGGAAAAGTTTGCCAAGAAGAAACAACGATAGGATATATTATAAGAGAAGAAAAAATAATAAAAGGCGATAACTATAAGAATGGAATTATTACTATTAAGGGAGAAGGAGAAAAAGTATCAAAGAATGCATCTGTGTTTAGATATTATAGTAATAATGAAGAAAAATTAGTTGAAGAAATAAATGAACTAAATGTAAAAATAGATGAAGCACTTGCAAATAGCTCAAATGTACCATCTGGCGATGAAAAGGCATTAGAAAAGCAGATAGAAGGAAAAATTGATGGAATTTGGAATTTCAACGATGTACAGAAAATTCAAGAATATAAAAAAGATATCAATTCATATATGACAAAAAAAGCAAAAATTGCAGGAGAATTAAGCGCATCAGGTTCATATATAAAAGATTTAATAGAACAGAGAAATAATTACGAAAAAGAATTAAATGTTGGTTCAGAGGAACTAAAATCAGCAATGAGCGGAATCGTTTCATATAGAGTAGACGGTTTAGAAGAGGTATTAAATCCAAGCGATTTTACTAATTTAAGTAAAAATTTATTAGAAGGATTAAACATTAAAACTGGCCAAATTGTTGCAACAAGTACAGAGGCAGGAAAGGTAGTTAACAATTTTAATTGCTATATAGCCACTATATTAGGTTCACAGAATGCTATAAATGCTAAAGTTGATGACAAAGTAGAAATACGTTTATCAAATCAAAATGAATTAAAGGCTCAAATAGTATATAAGGCTCCTGAAAATGATAATGAATATGTAATAGTATTTAAAATAGAAGAATGTGTAGAAGAGCTAGTTAATTATAGAAAAATTTCAACAGATATAATTTGGTGGAGTGAAGATGGATTGAAGGTTCCAAATTCTGCAATTATATATGATGAAGAATTAGCATATGTAATTAGAAATAGAGCGGGATATTTGGACAAAATTTTAGTAAAGAAAATAATAGAAAATAGAGATTACAGTATAGTTAAAAGTTATACAACAGAGGAATTAAAAGAATTAGAAATTACTAATAAAAGTACAAGGAATTTAGCATTATATGACGAAATATTATTACATCCGGATTTTAGCAAATTAAATTGAAATATTACAAAAATATTACAAACATATTAAAAAACAATTACACGGCTAAAAAGTATTGACATTAACAAGAAAAAGATAGATACTATAGTTAATTAAATACCAAGGAGAAATTAGGAGGTTTTAAAATGGCAGGAGCTATAATGAATAAAGTATTTGATTTTTTAGGAATGGATACACAAACAGCAGAAGAATACGAAGAAAATGAAGTTGAAAATACATATGATACATACGAAGAAGAACCAGAGATAGAAGATAAAGGAATATTTGGTAGAAAGAACAAGGTGGTTAGTATGCCTCAAGTTCAACAAATAAAAATGGTTATATCACAACCAACTACTTTTGAGCAATCAGAAGAAATTTGCAATTACTTAAAAGAGAAAAAATCTGTAATTGTAAACTTAGAATATGTAAATAAAGACGTTGCAAGACGTATTGTAGATTTTATTAGTGGAGCAGTTCATGCATTAGATGGACATATTCAAAAAATATCTAATTCTATATTCTTAATTGCACCAATTAATTATGATATTGCAAACGAAATGGCAAGAGAAGAAATTAGAAGTAAATTATCAGTATCTTGGCTAAAAAATAATTAATTAATATAATATTAAAGGTTCTTTCATGGACCTTTTTATATTAAGTAGGAGGTATATATGCTAACACCACTAGATATAGAAAATAAAAAATTTGCAAAGCAAATTATGAATGGTTATAATGTAGACGAAATAGATGATTTCCTAGATGAAGTAACAAATGCATACGAAAAACTATATAAAGAAAATGCAGAAATGAGAATGCAACTAGAAGACCTAAATAGCAATGTAGGAAAATACAAAAACATAGAAAGCACATTACAAAACACATTAGTAATGGCACAAACAACAGCAGATGAAGTGAAAAATTTAGCAAAGCAACAAGCGGAACAAATAATAAAAGATGCAGAAAATGTCGCAAGACGTTCAGTAGAAGAATTAAACACACAAATATTAATAAAACAAAAAGAACTAGAAGATACAAAAAAACAATTTGAAGTATACAAAGCAAAAATGGAAGCGTTGCTAATAGCACAATTAGAAATGTTAAAAGAAGTTAAAGAAGACTAAACAAACCTAAAATACATATAAATAATTATATTGGCGTATTCTATACGCCCTTTTTTATTATATAGGAAAAATCGACTTATATCTTGACCCGATATAAGTTTTTTCCGTTTATAACAAGGCTAAACTAGCTTAGCAAAATGACTTTCTTATTTTGAAAACAGATAAACATAATATTTACGAAAAACTATTGAAAAAAATAACATAATATTGTA
>CAZTHC010000044.1:0-9313 GCA_964613425.1 uncultured Lachnospiraceae bacterium | reverse complement strand
TCAAGGAACAACAAAAGGAAAAGGATTCCAAGGTGTTATTAAACGTCATGGACAAAGTAGAGGACCTATGGGACATGGTTCTATGTATCATAGAAGACCAGGTTCAATGGGATCAACATCTACACCAGGTAGAGTATTTAAAGGTAAAAAACTTCCAGGACATATGGGTGTTGAAACAGTTACAATACAAAACCTAGAAGTAATAAGAATAGATTTAGATAAAAATGTAATCTTAGTTAAAGGTAGTGTACCAGGAGCAAAAGGTGCTATCTTAAAAATAAAAGATGCAGTTAAAGCATCTAAGTAATTTTAGGGAAGGAGGAAAAAGAAATGCCTAAAATAGACGTATATAATGTAGAAGGTAAAAAAGTTAGCGATATAGAATTAAAAGAAGAAATATTTGGAATAGAACCAAATGAAGATGTTGTTCATAGTGTATTAGTTAATTACATGGCTAATCAAAGACAAGGAACACAAAGCACAAAAACTAGAGCAGAAGTTTCTGGTGGTGGAAGAAAACCATGGAAACAAAAAGGTACAGGTAGAGCAAGACAAGGTAGTATAAGAGCACCACAATGGATTAAAGGTGGTATAGCTTTAGGACCAAAACCACGTAGTTATAAATATACAGTTAATAAGAAAGAAAGAAGATTAGCTGTAAAATCTATATTAAGCTCTAAAGTATTAGAAAATGAATTAGTTATATTAGATAAAATCGATTTCAAAGAAATCAAAACAAAAAATATGGTAAGTGCATTAAATAATTTAAAAGTAGAAGGAAAGACATTAGTTGTATTACCAGAGAAAAATGAAAACGTACAAAAATCAGCAAGAAATATTGAAGGAGTTAAAACAAGTTTAGTAAATACAATAAATGTTTATGATTTATTAAAATACAAAAAACTTATATTAACTTTAGATGCTGTTAAAAAAATCGAGGAGGTGTACGCATAATGAAACCAGAAGAAATAATCATTAAACCAATCGTTACAGAAAAGAGTAATGACGGATTACAAATGGGTAAGTATACTTTCAAAGTAGCAAAAAAAGCAACAAAAATTCAAATAGCAGAAGCTGTTGAAAAATTATTCGAAGTTAAAGTTTTAAATGTAAACACAATGACAGTTAACGGAAAACAAAAAAGAGTAGGAGTGCACCAAGGAAAAACATCAGACTGGAAAAAAGCAATTGTTACAATAGACACAAATCCAGCAGATAAATCTTACTTAGCAAAAGGTGGAAAAGTAACAAAAACTTCTAAGAAATTTAAAGATTCAATAGATGAATTTATGGGAGCTTAGTTACTAGACTTATAAATACATTAAATTATATTTATAAGAAGTATAAAATATCTGGAAATAAACCAGGAAAATAAATTATTATAAAGGAGAGAATTAAAATGGGAATGAAACACTTCAAAGCATACACTCCATCAAGAAGAAATATGACAGTTTCTACATTTGATGAAGTAACTAAAAAAACACCTGAGAAATCTTTATTAGCAGCTAAAAAGAAAAATGCTGGTAGAAACTCTTATGGTAGAATAACAGTAAGACATCAAGGTGGAGGAAATAGACAAAAATACAGAATATTAGATTTCAAACGTAAAAAAGATGATATGTTTGCAACAGTTATTGGTATTGAATATGATCCAAACAGAACAGCAAACATTGCATTAATAGAATATGAAGATGGAACAAAGGCTTACATATTAGCTCCAATCGGATTAAAAGATGGAGATAAAGTAATATCTGGAACAACAACAGATATTAAAGTAGGAAATTGTCTTCCAATAGAAAACATACCAGTAGGTACTATGATTCATAATATAGAATTAAATCCAGGTCAAGGTGGAAAATTAGTAAGAGCAGCAGGTCAAGAAGCACAACTTATGGCAAAAGAAGGAACATATGCTCACGTAAGACTTCCATCTGGAGAAATGAGATTAGTTTTAGCAAGATGTAGAGCTACAATAGGTACAATAGGAAATGCAGACCAAGAAAATATAAAATTAGGTAAAGCAGGAAGAACAAGACATATGGGTATTAGACCATCTGTTAGAGGTTCTGTAATGAACCCAGTAGATCACCCTCATGGTGGTGGCGAAGGTAAAGCACCTGTAGGTCATGCAGGTCCAATGACTCCTTGGGGTAAACCAGCTCTTGGATATAAAACAAGAAAACATAATAAACAATCTAATAAGTTTATTGTTAAACGTAGAAAATAATTTGAGAATTTTAAATTTTCGAAAACTTTCATTAAAGAAGGAGGAATAATTAAATGTCAAGATCAAGTAAGAAAAGACCTTTTATAGCTCCAGAACTATTAAAAAGAATTGAAGCTATGAACGATGAAGGAAAAAAAGAAGTATTGAAGACATGGTCTAGAGCATCTACAATATATCCACAAATGGTTGGACATACAATAGCTGTTCATGACGGAAGAAAACATGTGCCAATTTATATTTCAGAAGAAATGATTGGACATAAATTAGGTGAATTTGCTCCAACAAGAACATTTAAAGGTCATGCAGGAGAAAAAGCATCAACTGTAAAAAAATAAGATATAAGTGATATTGAATAAAGGGAGGTAAATAAAATGCCAGACGAAAATATAGTTTTAGAAGCTAGAGCAGAATTAAAATATGCAAGAATTTCAGCTAGAAAAGTTAAAATAGTTGCAGATTTAATTAGAGGAAAAAATGTTACAGAAGCTTTAGCAATTGTAAAATTTACACCAAAGGCATCATCTGAAATAGTTGAAAAATTATTAAAATCAGCTATTGCAAATGCAGAGAACAACCATAACATGAATAGAGCTAATTTAGTAGTTAGTGAAATTTATGCAAATCAAGGTCCAACATTAAAAAGAATAAGACCAGCAGCAAAAGGTTCAGCAGTAAGAATTAGAAAAAGAACAAGTCATATAACAATAGTTTTAAGAGAAAGTAAATAATTAGAAAGGAGGAATTTTTAACATGGGACAAAAAATGCATCCACATGGGTTAAGAGTAGGAGTAATCAAAGATTGGAGTTCAAAATGGTACGCAGATTCTAAGAACTTTAGTGATTACTTAATAGAAGACCAAAAAATTCGTAAATATGTAAAACAAAAATTATTTGTTAGCGGTATTTCAAATATAGAAATTGAAAGAACAGCTAAATTTGTTAAAGTAAATATATATACTGCAAAACCAGGTTTAGTTATTGGTAAAAATGGTAACTTAGCAGATATATTAAAAGCTGATTTAAATAAAATGATAGGAAAAGAAGTAAACTTAAATATTATTGAGGTAAAGAATATTGATACAGATGCTCAATTAGTTGCAGAAAATATTTGTAACCAATTAGAAAGAAGAATTTCTTTCAGAAGAGCAATGAAACAATGTATGCAAAAAGCTATGAAAGCAGGTGCTTTAGGAATTAAAACTGCAGTATCTGGTAGATTAGGTGGAGCAGACATGGCTAGAACAGAATTCTACAAAGAAGGAACAGTACCATTACAAACATTAAGAGCAGATATAGACTACGGTTTTTATGAAGCTAATACAACTTATGGAAAAATAGGTGTAAAAGTTTGGATATATAAAGGTGAAGTACTTCCAACTAAGAAAGTTAAAGTGGAAGGAGGAGACAAATAATGCCAGTAATGCCAAAAAGAACAAAATATAGAAAAATGCAAAAAGGTAGAAACAGAGGTAAAGCAACAAGAGGTAACGTTGTAAATGAAGGCGAATACGGTATACAAGCAATTGATGCTGGACTTATAACAGCAAATCAAATTGAAGCAGCACGTATCGCAATGACACGTTCAATAAAAAGAGGTGGTAAAGTTTGGATTAAAATATTCCCAAACAAACCAATATCAAAGAAACCAGCTGAAACTCGTATGGGTAAAGGTAAAGGTGCTACAGAGTATTGGGTAGCTCCAGTAAAACCAGGTAGAATATTATTTGAGATTGCAGGAGTAACAGAAGAAGTAGCAAGAGAAGCTTTAAGATTAGCAGCTCACAAATTACCTATCAGAACTAAGTTTTTAGCTAGGGAAAATGAAATAGGTGGTGATAATGATGAAGATTAATAAAATAAACGAAATGTCTTCACCAGAATTGGAAAAAGAGCTAGGAGAATTGAAAACAGAATTATTTAAACTAAGATTTAGCTTAGCAACAAATGGATTAGATAATCCTTTAAAAATAAAGGCTGTTAGAAAAGATATAGCTAGAATAAAGACAGTTTTAAGAAAAAGAGAAATGGCAGAAACAAAATAAACTTAAAATTAAATTTATTATTTAATTTTAGAAAGGAAGGAAATTTGTGATGGAAGAAAGAAATCTTCGCAAAATTATGATTGGAACAGTAACATCTAACAAAATGGATAAAACAATAGTAGTTGCTGTAGAAACAAACGTAAAACATCCAATGTATGGAAAAATAGTTAAAAAGACATATAAATTAAAAGCTCATGACGAAGAAAATCAATGTCAAATTGGCGATAAAGTTAAAGTAATGGAAACAAGACCTTTATCTAAAGACAAGAGATGGAGATTATTAGAAGTTATAGAAAAAGCAGATATTAAGTAGAATGTGAAAGAAGGAGGACTGTAGTTATGGTACAGCAACAATCAATATTAAAAGTAGCAGACAACACTGGAGCAAAAGAAATTATGTGTATCAGATGTTTAGGTGGTTCACATAGAAAATATTCTGGCGTTGGTGATATAATAATTGCTTCTGTTAAAAGTGCAACACCAGGTGGCGTTGTTAAAAAAGGTGAAGTAGTTAAAGCAGTTGTAGTTAGAACTAAGAATCAAATAAGAAGACAAGATGGTTCTTATTTAAGATTTGATGAAAATGCAGCAGTTATAATACGTGATGATGGAACACCAAAAGGTACACGTATATTTGGACCAGTTGCAAGAGAATTAAGAGATAAAGATTATATGAAGATATTATCTCTTGCACCAGAAGTATTATAGGATTTTGTACATAAATAATGTATTAAGAAATGAAGAGGTGAAAATTAATGAAACTAAAAAAAGGTGATACAGTTAAAGTTTTATCTGGAAATGATAAAGGAAAAACTGGTGAAATTTTAGAGATAATACCTAAAAAACAAAAAATAGTTGTTAAAGGTGTAAATATAAGAAAAAAACATGTTAAGCCAAGAAAACAAGGTGAAGAAGGCGGAATAATTTCAGTTGAATGTGCTATTCATAGTGCAAAAGTAAATGTTGTATGTCCAAAATGCAATAAAGCTACTAGAATAAGTATGAAAATTGAAAAAGATGAAAAAGTACGTGTTTGTCAAAAATGTGGCGCTAAATTAAAGTAAGAAAGGAGGATAATTAATTAATATGGAAAAATTAAGAGAACAATATGAAAAAGAAGTAATACCTGCATTAATGAAAAAATTTAATTATAAATCAGTTATGCAAGTTCCTAAATTAGAAAAAATAGTTATAAATATAGGATTAGGAGACACAAGAGATAATCCTAAAGGTTTAGAAAATGCAGTTGCAGATTTAGTTTTAATTACAGGTCAAAAACCAGTAATAACAAAAGCTAAAAAATCAATTGCTGCATTCAAATTAAGAGAAGGTGCAAATACAGGATGTAAAGTTACATTAAGAACAAATAAAATGTATGATTTTGCATATAAATTATTTAATGTTGCACTTCCAAGAGTAAGAGATTTTAGAGGGGTTTCTACAAATTCATTTGATGGAAGAGGAAATTACTCTATGGGTATTAAAGAACAATTAATATTCCCAGAAATTGAATACGATAAAGTAGACAAATTAAGAGGAATGGATATAATATTTGTTACAACAGCTGAAACAGATGAAGAAGCTAAAGAATTATTAACATTATTAGGAATGCCATTCAGAGTATAATAATAAAATAAAATCCTACTGAAAGGGGGAAAATAAAAAACATGGCTAAAAAAGCAATGATTTTGAAACAACAAAAAACACAAAAATATACAACAAGAGAGTATAATAGATGTAAATTATGTGGAAGACCACATGCTTATATTAGAAAATTTGGTATTTGCCGTGTATGCTTTAGAGAATTAGCACATAAAGGAGAAATACCAGGTGTAAAAAAAGCAAGTTGGTAAAATAAATTATATAAGGTATAAAAAAGGAGGTAATTAATAAATGAATACTACAGACCCAATAGCAGATATGTTAACAAGAATAAGAAATGCAAACAGTTCAAAATTTAAAACTGTAGATATACCATCTTCAAATATGAAGAAATCAATTGCAGATATTCTTTTCAAAGAAGGTTTTATAAAATCATATGAAGAATTAGCAGATGAAAACCAAGGAACAATAAGAATAACTTTAAAATATGATGAAAAAGGTAAAAAAGTAATTTCTGGTTTAAGAAGAATAAGTAAACCAGGATTAAGAATATATGCTTCTAAGGAAGAACTTCCAAAAGTTTTAAACGGTTTAGGTATTGCTTTAATATCAACATCAAAAGGAATAATGACAGACAAACAAGCAAGAGAAAACGGAATAGGCGGAGAAGTTTTAGCTTATATTTGGTAATTTTTATAGAAGGGAGAAATTAAACATGTCAAGAATAGGAAATAAACCTATTACAGTACCAGACGGAGTAACAGTAACATTAGACGGACAAAAAGTAACTGTAAAAGGACCTAAGGGAACTCTAGAAAGAGAAATACATAAAAATATGAAAGTAACTTTAGAAAATAATATTGTTAAAATTGAAAGATTAAATGATGAACCAGCAAATAGAAGTTTACATGGTTTAACAAGAACTTTAATAAACAATATGATTCAAGGTACTGTAAATGAATATACAAGACAATTAGATATTAATGGTGTCGGATATAGAGCAGCAAAACAAGGAACAAAACTAGTTTTAACATTAGGATATTCACATCCAGTAGAAATGGAAGCACCAGCAGGAATTACTTTTGATGTACCAAATCCAAATCAAATAATAGTAAAAGGTATAGATAAAGAATTAGTTGGTCAAACAGCAGCTGTTATAAGAACAAAGAGACCTCCAGAAGTATATAGAGGTAAAGGAATTAAATATGCAGAAGAAGTTATTAGACGTAAAGAAGGTAAAGCAGGTAAAAAATAAAAACAAATAATTACTTTTAATTTTAAAAGTAAAATTTGGAAAAAATGAGGTGAATTGAATGATAACAAAGACAGACAGAAAACTAGAAAGAGAAAGAAGACATAAAAGAGTACGTACAAAAATAAGTGGTACTGCTGAATGCCCAAGACTTTGTGTTTTTAGAAGTAATGCAAATATATATGCACAAATAATAGATGATGATAAAGCTATTACATTAGTTAGTGCATCAACATTAGATAAAGAAGTAAAAACAAAAAAATCTAATAAAGAAGCAGCTAAAGAAGTTGGAGCTTTAATCGCAAAAAGAGCTATTGAGAAAAAAATTAAAACAGTAGTTTATGATAGAGGTGGATATATTTACCACGGAATAGTTAAAGAATTAGCAGAAGCAGCTAGAGAAGCTGGATTAGAATTTTAATTGAAAGGAGGAAATTTATTAAAATGGAAGAAAACGCAGTTGAATTAAAAGAGAAAGTTGTAGCTATCAATAGAGTAACAAAAGTTGTTAAAGGTGGTAGAAATTTTAGATTTAGCGCATTAGTAGTTGTTGGAGATGAAAGCGGACACGTTGGTGTAGGAAATGGTAAAGCAGCAGAAGTTCCAGACGCTATTAAAAAAGCTATTCAAGAAGCTAAAAAGAATTTAATTGAAGTTCCAATCGTTGGAACAACAATACCACATGAATATGTTGGAAAATTTGGTTCTGCAAATGTTTTATTAAAACCTGGAGCAGAAGGTTCTGGATTAATTGCTGGAGGAAGTGTAAGACCAGTATTAGAACTTGCAGGATATAGAGATATAAAAACAAAAGTAATTGGAACAAACAATCCAAGAAACGTTGTTTATGCTACTTTAAAAGCTTTAGAAAGCATGAATACAGTAGAAGCTGTAGCTAAAAAAAGAGGAAAGAAAGTAGAAGAAATATTATAATTTTAATTAACATAGGGGTTGCATGATGTGCAACCTAGGGTTACATACCATGTAACTCCTATAAAAGCAGTTTAGAAAGGTAGGTGCCAAAAGCAAATGGAATTAGGAAATATAAAATCAGCAGTAAAAAAAGTAACAAGAAAAAGAGTAGGACGTGGAACTGGATCTGGTTTAGGTAAAACATCTGGTAAGGGTCATAAAGGACAAAAAGCAAGATCTGGCGGTGGAGTAAGACGTGGATTCGAAGGTGGTCAAACTCCTTTATATAGAAGATTACCAAAAAGAGGATTTACAAATATTCATGCTAATACATATACAGAAGTAACATTAACAATGTTAAATAAATCAGAAGCAACAGAAGTATCAGCTGAAACATTATTAGCAGAAGGAATTATAAGTAAAGCAAATGATGGAATCGTTGTTTTAGCTACAGGAAATTTAGAGAAAAAATTAACTGTTAAAGCAACAAGATTTACTAAAGCTGCTGCAGCAAAAATAGAAGCTGCAGGAGGAAAGGCTGAGGTGATTTAATTGTTTAAAACGATAAAAAATGCTTTAAAAACTCCAGAAATTAGAAAAAAATTAATATATACATTAATTTTAATAGTAATATTTAGATTAGGATGTTTTATTATTGTACCAGGTGTTGATACTTTTGCATTATCAGAAATGATGAAGTCATCAACAGGAGACAGTATATCAGGACTAATTAATATAATATCAGGTGGAGCTTTTTCAAGACTTTCAGTTTTTGCAATGACAATAACACCATATATTACAGCTTCAATTGTTGTACAATTGTTAGCGATGATAATACCATCTTTAGAGAAATTAGTTAAAGAAGGTGGAGAAGAAGGAAAAGCCAAAATTAATAGATATACAAAAATAATAACATTAGTATTAGCTTTAGTAGAAGCTATTGCAATATATCTATCATATAAAGATTCAGGAATATTTATAAATCCAGGAATTATGACAGCTATATTAGCTGTTGTATCTTTGGTAACAGGTACTGCATTATTAATGTGGTTAGGAGAACAAATAACTAGTAAGGGAATTGGAAATGGTATTTCAATAATCATCTTTATAGGAATTATTTCTTCATTACCAAGTGTTTTAACAACACTATATGGATTAGTAATGACACAAACAGGATTTAGTACAACTGGATTAATAGTAGCATTAGGAATACTAATAGGAGCAATAGTTTTAGTTGCAGGAGTTGTTTTTGTACAACAAGCAGAAAGAAGAGTTCC
>CAZTHC010000043.1:4213-9335 GCA_964613425.1 uncultured Lachnospiraceae bacterium | reverse complement strand
CTAACTATTCAAGTAAAGACTTTAAAAACGGAAATGTTTTAGGAGAAGAACAATAATTATTTTAGCAATATTAGGTAAAAATAAAGAATAAGAATATGCAGTGGCGGAATAGGTAGACGCTAAGTTGTACTATGTGCAGAGTCAAATAAAATACAGTTTTAACCGAGAAGGATAATCGTTCCTATATACAAAAGTATATCAGAAGTGGTGTAGGAAAGTACGCTGGCTTTCTATGTTAGGTGCAAATCCTAACCTGCATAAAAAAATAGATAAGTTATTAAAATTTTACAATTATAAATTAAAGACATATATATATGTCTTTTTTTGTTGCCGTTTTATCGTAGTTAGGCTAAATAAAACAAACGAAATATTAATAGTAACAATGTGGGCTTAAATGAACATATTGGGACAGGAGATTAAAATGGAAGAAGAAAACAAAAATGTTGGGGCAGAAGCAACAACAGATACTACTGGGGCTAATAAAGCAACAGAAACAAAGAAAAGTTTTGACGAGTTGTTAGAAGAAAATAAAGATTATCAAAGTGCTTTTGACAAGAAAATAGCTCAGTCACTACAAACTGCAAAGACAAAATGGGATGAAGATAGTAAAACCAAAATGGCTGAAGCAGAGAAACTTGCAAAAATGGATAAAGAAGAAAAAACAAAGTACGAAAAAGAAAAGTATGAAAAAGAAATAGCAGAACTTAAAAAGAAAGAAAATGCTAGGACTTTAAAAGATGAAGCTATTAATATAGCTAGTCAAAAAGAAATACCAATTTCTTATCTGAATTTATTCAATTTTGAGAGTATGACAGCAGAACAAGTAAAATCTGCAATAGAAACTATTGAACAGCTAAGAAATAAGGACAGAGAAACTTATATTAATAATGCTGTAAAACAAAAAACACCAACACAAAAACAAACAACAGGCGTTGAAGAAAAAGACCCATATTTACAAGGGTTTGACACTGTTTAAAAAAGAAAGGATGATTTAAGATGGCTATAAATTTAGCAACAAAATTTTCAGATAAAGTAGACGAAAAGTTTACATCTGAGAGTAAAACAGGAATTGTAACAAATAAAGACTATGATTTTATTGGAGCACACTCTATTAAAATTTATTCAGTAGGAACTGCACCAATGAATGATTATGGAAGAAATACTCAAGGAACAGCAAGATATGGAACTGTAAATGATTTAGACAACGAAACTCAAGAAGTATCAATGGAAAAAGACAGAAGCTTCACATTTGCAATTGATAAAGAAGATGAAGATGAAACAATAGGAGCAATGAACGCAGGTAAAGCATTAGCAAGACAACTAAAAGAAGTTGTTATCCCAGAAATTGACACATACACATATAAGAAAATGTCAGATAATGCAGGAACTACAAAAACTGAGTCAATAACAAAAGACAATGCATATGATTCAATTGTTGATGGAAATGAAGTATTAGATGAAAATAAAGTTCCAGCAGATGGAAGAGTTGTAACATGTACACCTTCATTTTATTCATGCCTAAAGAAAGATAAAACAGCAGTTTTAGAGACTGAAATAGGCCAAGATATGAGAATTAAAGGTATAGTAGCAAATATGGATGGTGCAATAATCCAAAAAGTACCATCAACATTATTACCAGCAAATCAAAACTTTATTTTAGCTCATCCAGTTGCAACAACACAAGCAATTAAGTTAGCAGAATATAAGATACACAAAGATGCACCAGGAGTTTCAGGAAGTTTGGTTGAAGGAAGAATTTACTATACAGCATTTGTAAGAACAAACAAAGTAAAAGCAATTTATTCAAGTAAAAAACCAGCTGGTTCAGTTTAAAAAAATAAGGAGGTAATAGAAAAATGCCAGAAGTTAGCGAGATAGATAAAATTATAGCTGATTTAGGAGCTAATTATAAAAATAATGATAATGTGGTCTTAACCGAAATACTCGAGGAATTTAAATCTATTGCCTCTGATATTTCAGGAAGACCAACTACAGATACGAAGCTATTTCCATATGCAAAAAAGGCAACAATTTCTGAATATTTGGCAAGAGGAGCAGAAGGACTGAGTTCTAAAGCAGAAGGAAACCAGTCTAATTCATTTATAGATATTGAAGACAAGTTAAGAAATGACATTATAAAAAACGGCTTGAGGAGGTTTAAGTAATGCTATTGCGAGATTTAGTAAAAGTATATATAAGTAGTTACACTGAAATTAACAATCACGGAGAAATAAGTAAAGTGTGGGCATATCAAGGAATTGCGTGGCTTAATATACAACAAGACATCGATGAATTAGACAGAAAAAGCACAGGAGAAGTGGATTATAGTATTTACAAAGGTAGAACAGATAAAGATTATTCCATTAACAAAGGCGATGGAATATCTTTTACTAATATATCCTTAGTTGCTAATTTTACTCCAGAGTACAAAATAATAGACTATAATAAAATTGGAAGCACTTATACATATAGAATGGAGAAACTTCAATGAAAATGAGTTGTAAGTTTAAAATTAAAAACAATTTTAAAAAGGTAGATACGATAATTAAAAGAATTCCAAATTTGATGGCAGAAAGTATAGAAGATATATTGAAAAACATACAAGTAACTGCTGTGCGTTTAGAAAAAGGGCATAAAGAAGATGGAATAATAGTTGAAATGGTAGACATGTCTACACAGATAGTAAAAGGAAGGGTTTATGCAGAACCTTCTAAATTTGCTACGGATAATGGGCAATCGTATTTGTGGTTTGAATATTTTGGAACAGGTCAATATGCAGAACAAGAGCATGTTGGAAAAACAAAGCATTTTATAGAAAGTGGATATACAGAATGGTACATTCCAGTAGCAAAAGTTGGACGAAGCTTAAACTTTCCGATTGTTACTATAAATGAACAACAATTTTATTTGGCTGTGGGAAGTAAAGCAAATCATTTTATGACTGATGCAGAGTTTACAACAAGGAACGAAAATGAAAAAATAATAGAAAAAAGAATAAATGAAATGTTTAAAGAGGTATGCAAATGAATGATTATGATATAAAAGATTTTAGTGATTTAATTTACAATAAAATAAATGAATTGAACTATACAACGGTATTAACTAATCCAACAACAGAAAGTCAGTTTCCATGTGTAGAATTACATACACCGTTAAAATCTGTAAATAAAACTGAAAATGCATTTCCCATACTTTCAACATTTCAAATGTCTGTAACTTGTTGGAATGCAAAACAAAGAATTGCCATGGAAATGACACACGCAATTGATACAAAAATGCAAGAAATAAATTGCATAAGGACTAATACTAGCCCAGCAATATATGATAGCATATTACAAAAATATGGTATTACAATAACATATGAAGTTCGTTATAATTCTATAACGGAATCTTTTAATTTTATAAGATAATAAAGGAGGAATTAAAAATGCCAGACCCAAAAACAAGTACTTTAACAAAATTATATCATTGTGCAACTAAAACAGGAGAAAAAATCCAAGTAGGATTTATCCAAGGGATACCAGAGTTTCTTAAAGCTCCAGAACCAGTAAATTATAGCGCACTAGATATTGACGATGAAAGACAAACAAAAGGAAGAAAAAAAGCAGAAACTTTGGAAATAGAAATATTATTCAAGGAAGACCAATATGATGTATTAAAAGCATTAGCAGATGCAGAAACAAATGAATTTTGGTTTATTCAATTACCAAACGACACAGCAGTCACAGCCAATAAACCATTAACTTGGAACTTTCAAGCTACATGTTTCATAGGCATGTCAGAAATAGCAATAGATGATATGTTGAAATCTAAATTAACATTATACAGAAATTCAGGAATTGAAGAAACAAAAGGATTCCCAGTACTAAGTATTTAATAAAAAATAAAAATGAGTAGGATTAAAAATCCTACTCTCTTTTGCAAAGGAGAGTAAAAATGATATTAGAAACAAAAAATAAAAAAATCGATTTAGTATTTAGAACAAGAAAAATAGTGGATATAGCAAATACACTTAAAAATAAAAACTTTGAAGATGCTTTTACAAAAGCATATTCAACATGCGATATAGAAGCCTTATCAAAAATAATATATACATTAGCAGAAAATGAAGAAGGAAAGCATGCGTTTGTTGGGTCAGAAGAAGTATATGATTTCATAGATGAATATAAAGCTGAAAATAAGTGTACATGCAATAATATGTATGGCAAGATTGCAGAGGCATTGAATGAAGAGGGTTTTTTCAAGAAAAAGATGACCAAGAAGGAATTGGAAGAATTAACATCAAATCCTTTATCAACGATAGATATGAACGAAATAGTAAGGAAATCAACAGAGAAAGCAATGGAGACATTAGCAGTAGAACAATTCCAAGAGTTCAAGGCTTAAATGATATAATTGAAAACATAAAAAAATCAAACGGGGTAGTAGAAATGCTAAAATCAGTAGAACTTTTGGCATATTATTTTGATATAAAACCAGCCGAATTTTGGAATGGTAAGTATCTTGAAATAAATGCATATTGTCAAATACATCTTGCTAAGGCAATAGATGACTTAAAAAGAGAAATAAATTTACAAGAAGCTATCACAAATAAATTAATACGAGCAGACAGCATGTCTAAGAACCCAAAAATTGAGCTTATAAGAAATAACTATAAAGAATTATTTAATGAAGAAGAAAAAATAGAAACTCCAGAAGAAATAATGAAAAAAATGCGAATGATTATGAAAAGTGAAAAAAATATGTAAACATTTCAGAATTTGACATATTTCGACAAATTAATGTGATATAATCCTCTCAAAGGAGGGGTTATATGTTAAAAAATATGTTAACAAAACCATATATGTGTATTGGCACACTTATTGTTGCAGGAATAATAGTAGTTACTTCTTATAATACGATAAATGCAAATAGTGAAAAAGTAGTAGATAGTGAAATAAGACAAGTACAAGCAAAAGATTACAGTGAAGAAATTTTAGAATTAAAAAATATGCTAGAAAATACTAATGTAGAATTGGCGGTTTTAAAAGAAAGAGTTGTTGTACTAGAAGAAAGCAATATACAAAAAGATACTACAATAAATAGTATAAAGAGTAAGATTAATGTCTCAGTAGATAATTCG
>CAZTHC010000043.1:0-4113 GCA_964613425.1 uncultured Lachnospiraceae bacterium | reverse complement strand
CGCAATTCAAACTTTAGCAAACGTATATGGAAAAGTAAAATATTTAGAAGAAGAAGTTGAAGAATGTAAAAAGTATGAAAAAAACATTTCTTTAGAAATCAATAAAAAAACGACTCAATTAGAAAATATCAGGACAGAAAAAACTAATAAAATTAAAGAAAAAGAGAATGCTCTCGAAATTAAACTGAAAGAAATTGATGAAATAGTAGCTCAAATGGCAGAAATATATTAAAAAAAAACACTTGTATTGACAAGTGTTTTTTTTATGGAAAGGGGGGATGACTTATTACTGTAGAAGAATTAGACATATTAGTAACAGCTCAAACTGAGGATGCTTTAAAAGAGCTTGCCAAAATGATACCTTCAATAAAAAAGACACTTAAACAAGCACAAGATAATTTTTCAAATATTGATATGGGAGCATTTAACCAAAAAGTAAGCAAAGCAGTAAAAACAGTTAGAGATAAAATACAAAACTTGAAAAGAAGTAATACAAATAATGAAATTTCAATAAAAGTAAATAACAAAGAAACTTCAAAACAGATAAGTCAAATTGAAAAACAGATAAATAGTCTGCAAGAAAAAATAAATGCCCGACAATTAAAATTAGATATTATTAATCCTCAAATTGATAAAATAGTAACAGATACGACTACAGGAGTAACACCAGATGGAATAAATAACAAAAGTGGTGTTATGGATAATACAGTTAATAATGCTTTGGAATCAAATAAGGATTTTACAAAATTAAGTGCACAAGCACAGAAATTATATACAGAAATAGAAGTATATAATAAGGCATTAGATGTAGCCAAGTCAAAAATGGCACAGCTAAATCAACAAACAGCAAATACAAGTGCTAGTCAAGGAAGATTGACTAGTTTTTTTAATGCATTTAAACAAAAAATAGAGCAAGTAAAACCAAGCATTAATAGTATAAATCATTCTTTAAAACAAATGCCTAATGTAACTAAAAAGGTAAGTGAAAATGCTGGAAAAATTGGTTCTAGCTTCAAAGGTGGGTTAAAACACATTTTTAAGTATGCTTTAGCTCTTTTTTCACTTAGAGGAATTTACAGCATATTAAGTAATTCAGCAAGCAGTTGGCTATCTAGTCAAAATGAAGAAGCACAACAATTAAGTGCCAATATTGAATATTTAAAAAACAGCTTAGGTAGCGCATTAGCACCCATAATTAAGTTTATTACTAATTTGGTATATGAATTATTAAAATCAGTTCAAAGTTTAATTTATGTGTTTAGTGGAGTAAATATTTTCGCTAAGGCAACTGCATCATCAATGAAATCTACAGCAAGTAGTGCGAAATCTTTAGGTGGTATTCATAACGAAATAAACAATGTTCAAGAAAAAGATGACTCTGGAGAAAAAGCTCCAAGCATGGATTTGTCAAAACTAGAAAAGTCTACTAGTGGGTGGATGATTAAATTCAAAGAAGAATTACAAGAGTTGTTTAAACCAATACAAAATTCATGGAATATATACGGACAAAAACTTATAGATAGTCTTAAAGGAGCATTAACGAATCTTATAGGATTAATAAATACTATAAGAGAAAGTTTTAAAAAGGTATGGTTAAATGGAACAGGAGAAAAAACTGTTAGTTTATTATTACAAGGATGGACATCGGTCGCAAATATAATAGGAAATATTTCCAGAGTATTTACAGAAGCATGGACTAATGGAGAAGCTGGAACTCAAATAATTCAAAACTTGTGGGATGGATTTAACAACATATTTTCTATTGTTATATCGATATATCAGGCTTTTGAAGAATGGACAGCAAGTGAAAGTTTCCAAACATTTGCAAATGCAATAATAGGAATATGCGTAACATTGTCATCTTGGTTTACAACAATTACACAAAAACTAAGAGAAATTTGGGATAACGGCGGAAATCAAGCATTTAATAGCTTATTAAATGTTATTACTAAAATAATGGAAATTGTAAATACAGTTTTACAAGTATTGTCTCCTATAGTTGATTATATAATTAATGTTGTAGGCGAAGAGATACAAGGAATAGTTCAAATTATAGGATATTTATTGGATGCAATAGGTGGAATATTAGATTTTATTATTGGCATATTTACTGGAGATTGGGAAAGAGCTTGGCAAGGAATTTGTGATTTCTTTATCGGAATATGGAATGCAATAAAAACAGCTATTACGACAATTTTGAATGGAATTAGCAATTTATGGAGTGCTATTTGGAATGGAATTAGTTCTGTATTTACAAATATATGGAACGGAATAAAAAATATAGCTGTTAATATGGTAATTTCAATGCGCAACTCTATATCTACAGCATTAAATGCAATTAAAAATATATGGAGTAATGTATGGAATGGAATTAAAAATGTAATAACTAATGTATGGAATGGAATATGGGGAACTATAAGGAGCGTTATAAATTGGATTTTAAGTGGAATTGAAAATATGGTAAATGGTGTAATCAGAGGAGTAAATTATATTTTAAGTGGAATAAGTAGTATAGCAAATGCAGTTGGTGGATTAGTAGGAATGAATCCAGTTAATTTAAGAATTGGATATGTTTCATTGCCGAGATTGGCAAAAGGTGGAGTTTTAACAGAAGCAACAGCAGTTATTGCAGGAGAGTATTCAGGCGCTAAAAGCAACCCAGAGATTATTACTCCACAAAGTATTATGTACGAAACCATGCTAAAAGCAATTTCAGACAGCAATGAAGGGAAAGATACTGATACTCCAATAAATTTAACTGTATGTGTAGGAAACAAAAAAATTGGAGATATTTTGCTAGAAAATTTACGAGACATAAAAAGACAAACTGGTAAAAATATAGAAGCCCTAGTAGGGTAGGAGGATAAAAATATGATATGGAAAGAACATGGAAGTCAAGTTAATTTACCAACACCAGCAACATATAGTGCAGACATAGAAGATACAGATAAAGATAGTTATTCATCTGTGGTTGATGGTTCATTAATAGACAATCCTATTGCTGTAGGAATGCTTAAGTTAGCAATGACATGGGATTTTAACACAGAAGCAGAAGCAGAAACTCTTATTCAGAAAACATATAAAAATCCTCTTGTATTGGACGTTAAAGTACCTGTTATAAGTGGTGGATTTTTAGAAAATGTAAAATTTAGAGTTTCAAAAAGAAAAGTAACTTGTATAAAAACAGAAGAAGGAAGTACCACTTCCAATACTAAATGGAAAGTGTCTTTTAACTTGATGCAAAAAGAATTAACACAGTCACAAAAAAATGCAGTGGAGGGGGCGAATGATTAATGTATCCAACAACTGACAGATATAAAGAAATAGTTTATGAAAGACAATTTGTGCTAAAAGTTTTTATAGATAATATAGAAATTCCGTCTCAACATATACTTGCATTTAAGAGCAGTTATCAATTGTTCTCAGATGAGTTTAGCTTAGGCTCTACTCCAGCGAGAACAATTGATGTCAAAATATATAAAGATTCGTTACCTTCTACATATCAAAATATATATATAGAAGCTGTATTACCACTGAGAAGCACAATACTTACTGTTAAGCAGATAAACAGTATGAAAGTCAAAGATGTTAGTTCTTCTTTTGTACACTCTTTTGGACATCAATATGAAACAATTCCTATAGGATATTTTTCGTTAGAAGATATCTGCAAAGATAATGATTATACAGTAGATATTAAAGCAATAGACTATATGAGTAAATTTGAATTTAATTATGATGGAAGTACATTATTTAACAATGGAACAGCAAAATTAATAACAATATTACAAGATATATGCAATAAAAAAGGAGTAGAATTAGGTTCTACTTCTTTTTTAAATTACAACAAAGAAATATCTGTATATGATAATACAATAAGTGCAAGAACATACTTAAGTTATATAGCAGAACAAGCTGGTGGATTTATTTTTATTGGAAGAGATGGAAAATTATATATAAGAAATATTTATCAAGATGAAGCTGAAATAGATATTGAATTATTTGGTGACCACAAATGGGGAGAAGAATATAAAATAACAAGAGTTGTTTATGAAGATGGAATACGAAGTTATAAGTTTGGAAATGAAACAAGAAATACTTTATATATTAGTCAAG
>CAZTHC010000042.1:0-9869 GCA_964613425.1 uncultured Lachnospiraceae bacterium | reverse complement strand
ATTCCATGTTAGTAGCCTAATTTATACTGTCCAACTTTTTGGGTTCAGTACATATGTTGAACGCCTTTATTTTTAAATTATTCAGCTACTGGGTAAACACTAACTTGTTTTTTATCTTTACCTTTTCTTTCAAATTTAACTGTTCCATCTACTAATGAATATAAAGTATCATCACTACCAATATCTACATTGTTACCTGGATGTACTTTTGTTCCTCTTTGTCTTACTAATATATTTCCAGCAAGAACAAATTGTCCATCAGCTCTTTTCACACCAAGACGTTTAGACTCACTGTCTCTTCCGTTCTTAACACTACCTTGACCTTTTTTATGAGCCATTTTATTCACTCCCTTCGCATTTTTTTATATCTTACGATTATTAATTTTTAAAATTATTCTGCTACTTTTTCTGTTTTCTTAGTTGTAGCTTTTTTTGTTTCTGTTTTTTCTTCTACTGCAACTTCTGCTTTTTTAGCTGCTGCTGTTTTTATAGATGTAATTTCTACTTTTGTGTATGGTTGTCTATGTCCTTGAGTTCTTCTATAGTTTTTCTTTGCTTTCATTTTGAAAACTAATATTTTTTTGTCTTTACCATGAGAAACTACTTTTCCTTCTACTTTAATACCTTTTACATAAGGATTTCCTACTTGTACTTTTCCATCTTCAGATACTAAAATTACTTTATCAAAAGTTACTTTTTTACCAACTTCTGTATCTAATTTTTCGAAAAATACTACATCACCTTCTGTTACTTTGTATTGTTTTCCACAAGTTTCAATAATTGCGTACATTACGAACTTACCTCCTTATTTGTATACTCGCTAACCTTTAAAAAAGGTAACTATATTATATATAGTATTTCTGCACCTTGATTAAGCGGCTTACAGAACAGTATTGTACCATATATTTCAAGTGTTGTCAACAGTTGAGATGCATTATTTTACAATATGTGAATTATCTTTTGAATTTTCGTTTGGAGATAAAAAAGGGCGTATACAATACGCCCCTACGATTTGCAATATATTTTGTTTATAATTCATTGCTGAGATGTTTCGACTTCACTTCGTTTCGCTCAACATGACAGTAATATTACATATATGTTATTTGGCGGGTCGTCGTGGGCGACGACCCCCTACAATTTGCAATATTTTATTTCTAGTAATCCAGTAGCCAAACGCAGGTGATATATTTTTCTTTTCGAGCAACGAGGAGAAAAGAAAACATATTATCGCCGACGAGATTTGGCGAACTAATTACAACATGTTTATTTAGGTGTACAAATCATTCTTTCTCTCAACATGGTGATAATTAGACATATTCTATTTCACTAATTTCATTTTAAAGGATAATTGTCTCTTTTACAAGGTGTTTTTAAATAAAATTGTATCTATTATTTTATAATATGGTTACAAATTTTCAAAATATGCAATTAGTGTTTCTTTTTATTCTTCTATATGTTATAATGTTTTAAATTTTAAATACAATTTACTATACCTTAAGGAGTGTATGTTATGGATAGATTTAAGGCTGCAAAAATTTCTGGTATCACTGGAATTTTTGGAAATATTTTTTTACTAATTATCAAAGGTTCTGTTGGTCTTGTTAGTGGAAGTCAAGCTATGATTGCTGATGCTGCTAATAGTGCTGCAGATATTTTTGCTTCTCTTATGACTTTTATAGGAAATAAAATTGCTAGTGAACCTGGAGATGAAAATCATAATTTTGGACATGGAAAAGCTGAATATATTTTTTCTCTTTTCATAAGCCTTTCTATGATGGCTGTTGCTATTAAGCTTTTAAAAGATGCAATTAGTTCTTTAATTTTTGGTAGTGTTTTACAATTTTCATGGTTGCTTGTAATTGTTTGTATTACTACTATTATTACGAAATTTTGCCTATTCATATATACAAATAGCCTTTTAAAAAAATATAATAATATCTTAATAGAAGCAACAAGTAAAGACCATAGAAATGACTGTGTTGTTACTACACTTACACTTATTTCTATTTTAGCTACACTTGCCGGCATATATTGGCTTGATGGAGTTGTGGGAATTGGAATTTCTCTATGGATTTTTTTTACAGGAATAAAAATTTTTATAGAAAGTTTTAATGTACTAATGGATGTTTCTATAGATGCAACTACTAAAGATATAATTTTAGATTTAGCACACAATTATAAAGAAATTAAAAGAGTAGAAAATTTATATTCTACTCCTTCTGGTTATAAATATGTTATTGTTTTAACAATATTTGTTGATGGTAACATGAGCACTTTTGATAGTCATAACTTAGCAGATAATCTAGAAAAAGATATATCTGCTTTAGATAAAATTGATAATGTAATTGTTCATGTAAATCCAATATAGTTTTACTGATTTACTTTTTCCTCTGGCTTTATTTTCTTTGCTACTACTGCAAATCTACCATCTTCTGTATGATATGAACAAGTAGAAAGTGTTAATAATTGATCTCCATATTGTGCTGTTATGCCTGTGTCATATAAACTATCTTTTTTACTGTTTTGTACATATTCATTAAATTGTTGTTCATTTTCTGCATTTATAAAGTAGTAATATCTAAAAACATCTTTTTCGTTTTTGTAGTAAACTCTTGATAAAAATGCTGCAATTATTTCATATTCTGCTTCTTCATTATTTGTTATAAACTTAATTTTTGTATGTTCTTTGTAATAGCTTTCTTCTTTATAATTCATTAGCTCTTCAAACATTGTTCCGTTTTTATTATTATGCCCATACATTAATAAATTTGCACTTGGTAATTCCCAATTATAGTCCTTATCTAAAAAGATAGATCCATTTCTTGAATATTCTTTATTGTATGTATGTGTCATATAATAACTATTATCTTCTCCTTGTAATACTGGATAATTAATATTTGTTCCTTCTATTTGTAGCCATCCAACTATATCTGAGTTTTGCTTTTGTAATTCAATAACTTTTAACATCATTTCAGTTTTTTCTGGTGTGATTGGCTCCGTTATTTTTATATTTTCAAGTACCTTTTGCATTTCAGTACCAGTATCTTTTTTATTATTTATAAAGTTATATATTATATATGTTGTGCCTGCTATAACTAATAATATTAAAACTATTAGAACTACTATTCTTAAAATTTTATTTGACTTCTTATTTTTATCTTTATTCTTAATTTCATGTTTGCTCTTCTTCATAAATCCTCCCATATTTAAGATTTTTATCTGAATTGTATCTACTAATAAGGTATCATGTTTTTATTAAATTTGCAATCACTTTTTATTATTTTAAAAAAATAAGAGATATTTGTTTATCCAAATATCTCTTACTTTTAATTAGTATTATTAGTACTATATTATTTTTTTACTATTTTAGCAATTCCTACTAATGATATTATTACAATTATTGTTAAGAATGCTCCTATAAAATCTACATTACCTGTTTTTGGAGTATTATCCTTAACTGGTCCTGTAATTGTTACTGTTACTTCTTTTGAAACTTCAGCGCTAACTCTTCCTGCATGATCTACTGTTCTTGCAGATATTGTTATTTTTCCTGTAATTCCGTCTAATTGTTTTGCAGTATCCTTTGTAAGATTTACCCATTGTCCGTTATTTACTTTGTATTGATATGTTGCAACATCTGCTGCAGCATTTTCAGCATCTTCTATTTTGAATTCTGCATATTTATCTTTAAATTCATTTTCTGCCACAATTTTTGGTGCTTTCACAGCATTAATTGCTTTGCTAGAAACAGTTACGTTTCCTACAGCATCTGTTACTTCTGTAAATAAGTAAATTGTATCTGTTAAGTTTCCTGTGTAACTTACATCTCCTGTATAATTTGACCAAGTTGCATTTGCTGCTGGTGTTTGGTTACTTTCTGACCATAAGTATTTTGTACTTGCTACTCCTGAATTTACATCTGCTCCTAAAATTGAAATTGCTCCAGCATTTGTGTTAAATGTAACTGTTGGAACAGTTTTATCTAATTTAACTACTTTTGATACTATTCCTGAAGTTTCTCCTGATACTCCTACTGCTCTTGCATATATTGTTGTTGTTCCACTTGCAGTAAGTGCAATATATTCTGTTCCTAATGTTGCTGTTTGCCATGCTCCATCATCTAATTTATATTCGTATTTTGCTATTGTTGCTGGAGTATTTAATGTATCTGTTAAATTAAATTTAACATCTGTTGTTTGCCATCCAGCTGGTGCATTTATAACTGGTGTTCTTATAAATTCTTTAAAAGAAATTGTAACATTTCCTGCTACATCTGTTGCTTTTGCCCATAAATAAATTGTACCTGTTAAATTTCCTGTATAACTTACAGGATCTGTATAATTTGACCAAGTTGCACTTGCTGCTGGTGCTGTGTTACTATTTGACCATAAATATTGTATACTTCCTACACCTGAATTTGTATCTACTGCAGTAATTGTAGCATTTTCTGCATTTGCTCCTATTGTTACTGTTGGTGCAGTAGTATCTAATTTAATTACTTTTGTTACTACATCTGATACTTCTCCAGAAATACCTACTGCTCTTGCAGATATTGTTGTTGTACCTGTTGTAGTACGTGCAACGTAATCTGTTGCTAATGTTGCTGTTTGCCATGCTCCATTATCTAATTTATATTCATATTTTTGTACTCTTGCTGCACTGTTTACTGTATCTGTTATATTAAATTTTGCATCAGCTTTTAACCAATTAGTACTAGCCACATTTAAAACTGGTGGTCTAACTTCTTTAATTGTAAAACTAATTTCTTCTTCGTTACTCTTTGTATTTAATCTATCTGTTGCCCAAACTTTTATTGTATGTGTTGAACCTACTGTTAGATTTAATGATGTTAAATCAATTGAAAAATTCTTTGCTGTACCATTCATTGCAATTGCTGGTAATGTTTGTTCTGTTCCATTATCTACTTTATAGTGAATAGTTGCTGTGTCTATTAAGTCACCATCTCTTACAATACCTTCTATAATTGCTTCATCATAATAAAGTTTTGAGTTGTTTGGTGTAGTAAGTTCTAGTGTAGGTATATTAACATCTCCAACTTCCATTAAAACTGAGTATGTTTGTGTTGCACCTGCTGCTATGTCTCTATTTAACCAAGCAAATGCAAATGCACTATCTCTATTTTCTACTTTTGATACTGTTGGATTATTATTAAACATGTTTGTAAAATAACTATTTCCCCAGCTTCCTATCCATAAACTATCTATTGCAGTAGTTCCTGAAACTCCTTTGCCATAAAATGCAAATTGTACTGGTTTATCAGAACAACTTCCATCATCTGTATATAATAATACACCATTTCCATTATCTAATCTTGTAATTGTTGCATGGTCGTCTCCATCAATTTCAACATCTGCTGCTGTTGCAAGAGATATTTTTGCAGCTGTAGCTGTTGTGTTTTTTAAATTATATACTATTTTAATGTGTTTTCCACCATTTATAAATGATGTTGTAACACCTAATTGGATTCCATTAATTACTTGTGTTCCATCTACTTGTTTGTAGTGCATGTTTTCTAATTTTTGTTGTAAATCAGTAGTTGACAATTCTCCTGCCATTACACCATTTGCGCCATTTACATTTAAAAATACATGGTATCCATCATCAGAATATGTACTACTTATTAATGTATCGGCATTTGATCCTGCTTTTTGTACATGTCCTTTAATGTCAAATCCTTTAAGCCAGCTTGCTTCTAGTCCTCCACTTGTAGTATAAACTTTTAATTTTCCATTATCTGCAGCTGTTACTGCAAAAGCTGGTGTTGCTATTAACAATAACATTAATACTGCTATTAAAAAAATACTAATCTTTTTCAAAATTTTTCCTCCATTTTTTATTTTGCATATTCTATTGCTCTTGTTTCTCTAATTACGTTTACTTTAATTTGTCCTGGGTAATCCATTTCATCTTCTACTTTTTTTGCTACATCTCTTGCTAAAATAATCATTTCAGCATCAGATATCTTATCTGGTTTTACTATAAGTCTTACCTCTCTACCTGCTTGTATCGCAAAAGATTTTTCAACTCCTTCAAAAGAATCTGCAATTCTTTCTAATTCTTGTAATCTCTTAATGTATGTTTCTAACGTTTCTCTTCTTGCTCCTGGTCTAGATGCAGATATTGCATCTGCTGCTTGTATTAAAACAGCTTCTAGTGTTTTAGGTTCTACGTCTCCATGGTGTGCTTGAACAGCATTTATTATTACATCGTTTTCTTTATACTTTTTAAGAACATCCACACCTATTTCTACGTGTGTACCTTCCATATCGTGGTCTAAAGCTTTACCAATATCGTGTAACAAACCTGCACGTCTAGCAATTTTAGGATCTAACCCAATTTCTTCAGCCATTATTCTAGCTAGATTAGAAACTTCTATTGAATGATTTAAAACATTTTGACCATAACTCGTTCTGTATTTTAACTTTCCTATAAGCTTTACTAAATCTGGATGTAAATTATGAACTCCAGTTTCCAAAACAGCTCTCTCACCTTCTGCCTTAATTATAGCTTCAACTTCTTCTTTGGCTTTTTCAACCATTTCTTCTATTTTAGCAGGATGTATTCTTCCATCATCGATAAGTTTTTCTAATGCAATTTTTGCAACTTCTCTTCTTAATGGGTCAAATCCTGATATAATAACAGCTTCTGGTGTATCGTCTATAATTAAGTCTATTCCAGTTAAAGTTTCTAGTGTTTTTATGTTTCTTCCTTCTCTTCCTATAATTCTTCCCTTCATGTCATCATTTGGAAGTGAAACTACAGATACAGTAGTTTCTGAAGTGTGGTCTGCTGCACATTTTTGTATAGTGTAACTAATTATTTCTTTAGCATTTTTACTTGCTTCTTCTTTTGCCTTTGCTTCTAAGTCTTTAATTAAATTAGCTTTTTCTATACTTATTTTTCTGTCCATTTCTTCTAAAAGTATTTGTTTTGCTTCTTCTGCAGATAATCCTGAAATTCTCTGTAATTCTTGAATCTCCTTATCTAACATTTTTTGCAATTCATCTTTTTGAGTTTCAAATTCTTGTTGTCTAACAACTAATTCTTTTTCTTTTTGTTCAAAATTATCAGAACGTTTTTCTAATGCCTCTTCTTTTTGTATCATTCTTTTTTCTTGTAATTGTATTTCGCCTCTTCTTTCTTTAATCTCCTGATCTAATTCATTTCTGCTTTTAAGGATTTCTTCTTTAGCCTTAAATATTTCTTCTTTTTTCTTATTTTCAGCTTCCTTGCTTGCATTTTCTATTAATCTTTTAGCTTCTTTTTCTGCACTTTCAATTTTAGATTCAGCAATCTTCTTTCTAAACAATACCCCTAATGGTAATGCTATTGCTGTTGAGATAAGAAAGGTGGTTACAATTATTAAGATTTCCATAAATAATGCACCTCTTTCTATTTATTTTTCAATGTTCAGATTATATATAACTAATTTGCTTAGAATATATTTTAACCTACTATAGTATTTTATACGGAAATCCGTTAACTGTCAAGGCTTATTAAGGAATTTGTTGGAAATTTGGAACATATTCTTCTTCGTGTTCTCCAAGTTCTTGAATATATCCATTTTCTAAATCTAGGTCGTATAAATATTTCTCTACTTCTTCATATTCTTCTTTTGTAATTTTTCTGTTTAAATTCATCTCTTCTTTTGCTTTATATGTAGGAAAGTATTGTGCCATAATACTTACATATATGTCATTATCTAAATTTTCTTTTATCCATTTTAACACTTGTTTAGAGTTTTCTATATTATTGGGCAATATTAAATGTCTTACTATTAGTCCTTTTTTTATAATTCCATTTTCATCTAAAACCGGCGCACCCACTTGCCTATGCATTTCCTTTATTGCTTCTGTTGCTATTTCAAAGTAATCTTCTATTTTTGAATATTCTTTTGCTATATCATTATTAAAATATTTTAAGTCTGGTAAATATACATCTATATAGCCTTCTAGCAATTTCAATGTTTCTACTTTTTCATATGAATTTGTATTATACACTATTGGTATCTTTAATCCATTTTTTCGTGCAATTTTTATTGCATCTATTATTTGATACACATATGTGCTTGGAGTTACTAAATTTATATTTTCTACATTCTTGTTTTGCTGACTAATCATAATATCTGCTAATTCGTGTATTGAATATTCTTTTCCAACACCTTCTTGACTAATTTCATAATTTTGACAATATATACAATTCAAATTGCAATTAGAAAAGAAAATAGTTCCGTGAACCATTTTCTCCACTTATACAAGGTTCTTCAAAATTATGTACAGAAGCTAATGCTATTTTCACAGTGTCTTTTGACTTGCACCTGCCGTACTTCACCCTTTATTCTATTAACTTTACAATTATGTGGACACATTTCACATTTGGCTAATCCTTCTTGCACTCTTTCTCCCCCTTTTTTAATATATCGAATTTAACTATTGCTGTTATTCCTGAAACTACTTCAATAAAATTTCCTATTAATGGAGAATACGCTCCTACTATTGTGTTAAATATAATCCAACCAATCGCTGCAACTAAAAAGGTTATTCTTATTATGGTTGCATTCTTTTGCCATGTTGAATATGTATATGCTAACGTTATAATTATTGGAATAATACTATACCACGTTTGAAATGTAATAATTCCTATTGCTATTATCAAACCGCTAAAAATAGTTAATTGTATTTTAGAACTCTGCTTTTGAGATTTTTCACTTTTTAAGAAAACTATTCCTTTTAGCAAGGAAATACAATTCATACCAGTTGCTGAAAAAGCTCCTAAAAACGCATATTGAATTGCATAAAATAAATTTGCAACATTTTGTAATTTTAATAATTTTGTTTTGTTCTTTGTTTGTATACTAATTACCCAAAATATTAGTGCAACAACTCCAATTAATTGAATATAAATGTTATTCATAGAAATCTCCTTTCTGGTTTCGGGTCGTCGAGGACGCCGACCCCTACAATTTGCAATTCGTTTTATTTGTATTTTTTCGGGTAAGTGTGAAAACCTGTCCCTGCAATTATCAACAACCATTCTCTAATGGTTCATCAACAATTTAACTTTTCATATTTCGTAAATACTGTTTTTTTTCATTGCTTATTCTGTATGACTCTATTGCTTTTTGCAAGGCTTTATTATATGTAAATCTATCTGACTTTATTTTTTCTAAACTTGTTATACTTTTGTTATAATATTTTATTATGCAAATAGAATATGCCCATGCAACCGCCATTTGAACATAGTATTTGTCTGATTTTACTTTTTCCAAAGTTTCTAATACCATATCTATATATATATCATTTATATAATAGTCTAATAACATTACTATTGCAAATCTTAATTCATATTCTTTATTTGACTTTAAATATTTTTGCAAAAATTCAAGCACTTTTTCTTTGTTTTTATTTGTTATTTTTAATCCAGCACAAAAAATATCGCATACTGCCCAGCTATTTATTTTAGGCACAAATTCTTCTATTTTTGTTAATATTTTATTTATATCTTCATTTTTTTGTAATCCTATTATCATTCCTTGTAATACAAGTTCTTCATAATATCTATCACCTATTTGAATTTCTTCAATTCTATTATTTGTAATTAGTTCTTTAGCATAGTCTCTTAATATTGGAGTTCTTACTCCTATAATATTATCTACGTTTGGACATAATCCACTATGAAATTTTTTATATTTCTCATCAGCCATTTCAAATAATTTTTTTCTAATTATATTAACCATAAAAATCTCCAACTTTTTGCTATATATTATATCACAAAAGTATTTATAATAATACTGATTTTTATATTAATAATGCTAACAATATTATTAATATAAAAGACAGAATGCATCT
>CAZTHC010000041.1:0-9921 GCA_964613425.1 uncultured Lachnospiraceae bacterium | reverse complement strand
TAGGAGATTTTATACAAGATGATGATAGCCCAGCACCACAAGATTCAGCAGCATACACATTATTAAAAGAGCAACTAGAAGAAGTTATGAACACATTAACACCTAGAGAGGCAAAGGTTTTGAAATTGAGATTTGGTCTTGAAGATGGTAGAGCAAGAACATTAGAAGAAGTTGGACGTGAATTTATGGTTACACGTGAAAGAATTAGACAAATAGAAGCAAAAGCTTTAAGAAAGCTTAGACACCCAAGCAGAAGTAAGAAACTACGTGATTATATGAGCTAAAATTTGACTTTTTAGTGATTTTATGTTAATATAGATATGTAGTCTAAAAAAAGAGAGGTGAAATTCTTAAATATAACTTATTTAAGAGTGAATGAAATGAGTATAAAAGAAAAATTTTCTAGTGCAATAGAATATGTAAAAGCTTTATTTATAGAAGTAAATGATTTAGATCAAATAAATGAAAACGAATTGCCAATAGATGGAACAGGAGAAATAGAAGCAAACCATGAAAGCGGAAAAGTTAATCTAAGTGAGTCTGAAGAAAATTTCAGAAAATTTAAAGAAAAATATGATAGAGTTGGTATTGTTGGAAAAAGAATAGCAGAAAGAGATGCAAACGAAACAGCAAAACGTATAAAAGAAGCGGGAGAACGCACACGCTAATTTATATAATTTTTTACAAAAATAAATGGACATATTATATGTCCATTTTTGTTATATAATAAGTATTAATGAATTATAAAAAGTGAACAATTGAAAATAATTGTAGGGGTCGGCGTCCTCGACGACCCGCAAAAGCAGAATACATTTAGCTAATGCAATGCAAAAAATAAATTTATAATGAGATTCTTCGAAAGCAAGGCAATGTGCGATAGGCTCAGAATGACAGATATCTTTAATTACTGTCATGTTGAGCGTAACGAAGTGAAGTCGAAACATCTCATAGATAAACAAAATATATTGCAAAATAAAAATCTTAAAAAATAATTATTTTTTGTATTTTTATTGACAAACTGGTAAAAACTTATTATAATAATGTCTGCGTAACAAAATATGGCGGCGTAGCTCAGTTGGCTAGAGCACCCGGTTCATACCCGGTAGGTCGTAAGTTCGAATCTCACCGCCGCTACCAAATGTGATAAACTTTAGGGTTTATCACAAAAAAAATATTTATTTGTTAGGCTAAACTAACAAATGGAGGATACTATGAACATTACAGCATCAAAAGAACAATACTTAGCAACAATTTATACTTTAAATTCATATAATGGTGTAAGAATTACAGACATTGCAAATTTTCTAAATGTTAAAAAATCTAGTACTAATTCAGCATTAAACTATTTAAAAGATGAAGGATTAATTACATATGAAAAATATAAAAATGTTTTTTTAACTGATGCAGGCTTAGCAATGGCAAGGCATATTGTAAAGAGAAATGACTTATTTAAAAAGTTTTTAATTGAAATATTAGAAACTGATGAAGAACTTGCAGAAACTGAAGCACAGCAGTTATCACATTGTGTTTCCTGTCATACAACAGCTAAATTAGAGAATTTTATTGAAAGTATTTTTAAAAAAGAGGAATAATAATTTAAAAGGAGTGTATATAAATGGATAAAATTAGATATTTTGACCATGCTGCAACAACTACAGTTAGAGAAGAAGTTGTAAAAACAATGTTACCATATTTTACAGTAGACTATGGAAATGCTTCTTCTATTTATTCAATAGGAAGAAAAAATAAAAAAGTTTTAGATGATGCAAGGCAAACTGTTGCAAGCGTAATAAATGCAGATGTAAAAGAAATTTATTTTACAGGTTGTGGAAGTGAAAGCGATAATCTTGCTATAAAAGGTGTTGCTTATGCAAATAGAAGTAAAGGAAATCATATAATAACAAGTAAGATTGAACATCCTGCCGTATTAAATACATGTAAAACACTAGAAAATGACGGATTTGAAGTAACATATTTAAATGTAGATGAAAATGGATTAATAAGTTTAGAAGATTTGAAAAATGCGATTAAAGAAAATACTATATTAATAACAATTATGTTTGCAAATAATGAAATAGGTACAATTCAAAATATTTCTGAAATAGGTAAAATTGCTCATGAAAACAAAATATATTTTCATACAGATGCTGTTCAAGCTGTAGGAAATGTTAAAATTGATGTTAAAGAGATGAATATAGATTTATTATCTATGTCTGCACATAAATTTTATGGACCTAAAGGCGTAGGCGCTTTATATGTGAAAACAGGTGTTAAATTTAATAAAATACAAGATGGAGGACATCAAGAGAAAAATAAAAGAGCAGGAACAGAAAATATTCCTGGAATAGTAGGAATGGCAAAAGCTTTAGAATTAGCATACAAAGAAATAGATGAGTATAATCAAAAATTAGTTGATTTAAGAGATTATTATATATCACAAATAGAAGAAAAAATACCATATGTCAAAGTAAATGGAGATAGAAAAAGTAGATTACCAGGAAATGCAAATATATCTTTTAGATTTATAGAAGGTGAATCACTATTGTTAAATTTAGACATGAAAGGAATTTGTGCTTCAAGTGGTTCTGCATGTACATCTGGTTCATTAGACCCATCACATGTATTACTAGCAATTGGATTGCCACACGAGATAGCGCATGGTTCTTTAAGAATCACTTTCGGAAGGGAAAATACAAAAGAAGATGTGGATTTTTTAGTAAATTCATTAGTGGAAATTGTAGAAAAATTAAGAGCAATGTCTCCATTATATGAAGATTTCAAAAATGGAATATATGAAGGAAAAATATAATATTTAATAAAGTTATGTGAGCGGGTAGAGTACTCGCTCGAGATAGGGAGGAAAAAATAATGTATTCAGAAAAAGTAATTGATCATTTTACAAATCCAAGAAATGTTGGAGAAATAGAAAATGCAGATGGAGTAGGACAAGTAGGAAATCCTGTATGTGGGGATATAATGAAGATTTATTTAAAAATAGAAAACGATGTAATTGTAGATGTTAAATTTAAAACATTTGGATGTGGTGCAGCAATTGCAACAAGCAGTATGGCAACAGAATTAATAAAAGGTAAAAAAGTAGAAGAAGCATTAGAACTTACAAATAAGGCTGTTGTAGAAGCTTTAGATGGATTGCCACCAGTTAAATTACACTGTTCAGTTTTAGCAGAAGAAGCTGTAAAAACAGCAATTATAGATTATTATAAAAAACAAGGTAAGGATACTGCAGAATTAGAAAAAATAATTGGGACAGGTTGTAGTGAGTGTGCACATTCACATGACGTAAAACCAGAATAAAAATATGTATTATATTTGCAAAATAATATATATATTCAACTAATGTTATATTGCAAAATGTAGGGGCGTATTGTATACGCCCAAAAATAAATATATTGTAACCAATCTCCTGCGTTTGGCTATTGTACCATCAAAATTAATTTGAAATGAGATTCTGCACTGGTAATGCAAGGTAGAATTGGATCATAATGACACAAAAAAGAGCATATCGTGATATGCTCTTTTATTTTTTATGAATTATTTAGATTTTTTTTCGTCCTTCATAATTTCTTTTATAGCTCCTAATCCAGCTAATGCACCAGTTGCTTCAAAAGGAATAAATACTTTATTTGCTTCACCTTTGGCAACTTCTTGTAATGCTTCTAAAGATTTTAACTGAATTAGTTTCTCATCTGGGTCTGCAGCTTTAATTGCATCATAAACCATTTTAATTTCTTTAGCTTTTGCATCTGCAACTTCTTTAATTGCTTGTGCTTCACCAGAAGCTCTTCTTATTCTTGCTTCTTTATCTGCTTCTGCTTCTAATATAGCAGCTTCTTTTTTACCTTCAGCTATTGTAATTGCTGATTGCCTTTGTGCTTCTGCTTCAAGGATTAAAGCTCTTTTATTTCTTTCAGCGTTCATTTGCTTTTCCATTGCATCACGAATGTCTGCAGGTGGATTAATGTCTTTTATTTCAACTCTGTCTATCTTACATCCCCATCTATCTGTTGCTTCGTCTAATATAGTTCTTAATTTAGCATTAATGCTATCTCTAGAACTGAAAGTAGAGTCTAAGTCCATTTTACCAACGATGTCACGAATTGTTGTAATTGCTAAGTATTCAATACCTTTCTTTAAAGATTGAATTTCATAAACTGCTTTTGCTGGGTCAATTATTTGATAGAAAACTACTGTGTCTATTGTAATTGTAACGTTATCCTCTGTAATAACACCTTGTGGTGGAATATCCATTGTTTGTTGTTTCAAACTAACTACGCTTCTAACATGATCAAAAAATGGAATAATTATTGTAAGACCAGCGTCTGCAACTTTATGGAATTTACCTAATCTTTCTATAATGTAAACTTCTGATTGCTTTACAATTTTAATTGATGAAAATGCGATTATTAAAATAATTGCAAGAAATATTATTAAAAATACCATATTAAAACCTCCTTAAATTATTATATTTTATTTTTAATGTTATCTTTGGTAAGTTTGTATATTTTAAATACTAAAAACTAAATTAAAGTTGAAGGAACTTTAATTGCTTTTACAATTACTTTTACTCCTTCTAATTTTATTACTTCTACCTCTGAATTTTCTGGGATAATTGTATCATCTTCAGTTTTTGCAGACCATATTTCAGAACCTATTTTTACTAATCCTGTTGATTTCACGGTATTGATATCTTTTGTAACAATTCCTGTTTTGCCGATTAATGTATATGCATTTGTAGGAACAGTTTTTTTGTTAATATATTTATTAACAAAAGGTTTTGTACAAAGAATTAATAGGACCGAACTAATTACAAAAACTGCAGTTTGAATAATTAAATTATCTGTAAAGAAACTTGTAACCATTGCTAATAATGCACCAAGTCCTAACCAAAATGTTAGAAAACCAGCAGTCATAATTTCAACTACTAAAAAGACACCAGAAGCAATTAACCAAATTAACCACATATTATTTCCCCTCCTTTTCGTACAATAAATATTATACTACAAAAAAGCATAAAAATAAACAATTTTATATAAATAAATATTTTTTATAAATATATATTCACGAAAATGATATTTTATGATATAGTATGAAAATAAGTTTGATTTAAATAAAATTAGTTTTATTGGAAAAGAGGAAAAATGAAAAAAATAATTAGAAACATAATAATAGTATTAGTGTTATTAGGAATAGCAGTTTTTATTTTAAAGGTTGCACCAGATTATAAGAATAATGATATCAAGGATAGAACAAATTTTATAATTAATAATAATAATGTAACTTCTAGCTTAGAATATGATTTGTTTATTAGTGATGGAATAGTATATGTTTCTAAACAAGATATATCAAATTTCTTTGATAGTACAATATATTTAGATAAAAAATACAATACTATAATTACAGCAGCTGAAACAAAAGTAGCAGCTTTAAAGATTGATGAAAATAAAATGCAAGTAAATGGTGCTTCTGTTAATCTTTTAGGAGGTGCAATTGAAAAAGATGATATAATATATTTACCAATTTCAGAAATGCAAGAGGTATATAATATAGAATTGAATTATTTAAAAGAAGAAGATATTGTTTTAATAGATTCTTTAGATAGAAAATTAGAAAAAGCTGATTGTTCAAAAGATTTAAATGTAAAATCAAAAACAAAAACTTTATGTAGAAATGTAGATAAAGTTAAAAAAGGTGAAAAAGTAATATTGATTTCTACAAATGAAGGATGGGCAAAAATTAGAACTGCAAGAGGAAAAATAGGATATGTAAAAGAAGAATATTTAGCAAATAAATTTATTGTTAGAGAAAATATAGTTGCAGAAGAACCTCAAACAGTAAGTTTAGTATGGGATTATTATTCAGAATACGTTTCAGCTCCAAATAGAAGCGGAACTACACTAAAAGGAATAAATGTTGTTTCTCCAGCGTTTTTCACATTAGTAAAATTAGGAAAAGGTGAAATTGTGGATAAAGTTGGAACAGAAGGAAAACAATATGTACAATGGGCACATTCCAATAATTACAAAGTGTGGGCTATGTTCCAAAATGATTCAATGATTCAAACAACAAGTGAAATATTGAATGATTATGAATTAAGAGAAAAGACAATATCAGATATTGTCGATTTAGCAGTAAAATATAATGTAGACGGAATTAATTTGGATTTTGAATATATGTATGAAACAGATAAAAATATGTTTTCAAGATTCGTTATAGAATTATATCCAAGACTTAAAGAATGTGGAAAGGTATTATCTGTAGATGTAACAGCACCAGATGGTTCACCAAATTGGTCAGGATGTTTTAATAGACATATAATTGCAAAAAATAGTGATTACCTAGTTTTTATGGCCTATGACCAACATGGTACATCAAGTGCACAAGCAGGAAGTGTTGCTGGATATGATTGGGTAGAAGTTAATTTGAAAAAATTCGTAGGAACACAAGAAGAAGTAGATAGCAAAAAAATAATTTTAGGAATACCATTCTATACAAGAGTTTGGACAGAAAAAGAAGGCTCAGAGCTAAAGAGTAGTGTTGTAAATATGAGTAGCACAGAGAAAATTATAGCTACAACATTTGCTGGAGAAACTAAAGTATGGCAAGATGATGTAAAACAAAACTATATTGAAAAGGCTTCTACATTTAAGAAGATGTGGATTGAAGATGCAGATTCTATAAGAGCAAAATTATCTTTAATAAAGGAATATAATTTAGGAGGAGCAGCTTTTTGGGCTAAAGATAGAGAAGACGAAAAAATATGGGATGTTGTAGATGAAGTGTTATTTAACAAATAAGATATTGACATTTAACAAAAAAGTATGTAAAATTGTTAAGTTAAATAATCTATGGAAGAAAAGGTATAAATACTAAAAAGGAGAGATGTATTATGAGTCAATACAGAACACATAATTGTGGACAATTAAGAATAGAAAATGTTAATGAAACTGTTAAATTAGCAGGATGGGTACAAACAGTAAGAGATTTAGGAGGAGTAGTATTCATAGATTTAAGAGATCAATTTGGAATAACACAAATTGTTATATCTGGTAATGAAAAATTAGTTGATGAAGTTACAAAAATACCTGCAGAATCTACAATAGCAATAACAGGTACTGTACGTAAAAGAGAAGAAGAAACAATTAATAAGAATTTAGCTACTGGAGAAATAGAAGTATTTATAAGTGAAATAGAAATATTAGGAAAACGTGTAAAGAATCTTCCTTTTGAAATTAATGAAGACAAAGAAGTTAGAGAAGATTTAAGATTACAATATAGATTCTTAGATTTAAGAAATGAAAAGATAAAACAAAATATATTGTTAAGAGCAAAAATATTACAATTCTTAAGAAAACAAATGATAGATAGAGAATTTACAGAAGTACAAACACCAATACTTACAAGTTCTTCACCAGAAGGTGCAAGAGATTACTTAGTACCAAGTAGAGTTCATCCAGGAAAATTTTATGCATTACCACAAGCACCACAACAATTTAAACAATTGTTAATGGTTTCTGGAATAGATAAATATTTTCAAATAGCACCTTGCTTTAGAGATGAAGATGCTAGAGCAGATAGAGCACCAGGAGAATTTTATCAATTAGATATGGAAATGGCTTTTGCAACACAAGAAGATGTTTTTGGCGTTATGGAAGAAGTAATGTACAATACATTTAAAGAGTTTTCAAATAAAAGAGTTGGAGAATATCCATTTCCAAGAATACCATATAAAGAAGCAATGCTTAAATATGGTTCAGATAAACCAGATTTAAGAAATCCATTAATTATACAAGATGTAACAGAAATGTTTCAAAACATAGAATTCAATGCATTTAAAGGAAAAATTGTAAGAGTTATAGCAACACATAATGTCAAAGAACAACCAAGAAGTTTCTTTGATGGAATGACAGATTTTGCAATATCTGAATGTGGAGCAAAAGGTTTAGCTTGGTTAAGAGTAAATGACGATAGAACTTTCCAAGGACCAATTGCAAAATTTATTCCAGATGAAGCAAGAGAAGAACTTTTAAAATTGACAAATTCAGATGCAGGAGATGCAATATTCTTTATAGCTGAACAAAAAGGAATAGTAGAAACATTAGCAGGACAAATTAGAACTGAATTAGGAAATAGATTAGATATATTAGAAAAAGATGTATATAGATTCTGTTGGATAATAGATTTCCCAATGTATGAAATTGGTGATGATGGAAAATTAGAATTTAGCCATAACCCATTTTCAATGCCACAAGGAGGATTAGAAGCTTTAAACAACAAAGAACCATTAGATATATATGCATATCAATATGATATAGTATGTAACGGAATAGAACTTTCATCAGGAGCAGTTAGAAATCATGATATAGAAATTATGAAAAAAGCATTTGAAATAGCAGGCTACACAGAGGAACATATAAAAGCAAAATTTAGTGCATTATATAATGCTTTCCAATATGGAGCACCTCCACATGCTGGAATTGCACCAGGAGTAGACAGAATGATAATGTTAATTACAGAAGAACCAAGTATTAGAGAAGTAATTGCTTTCCCAATGAATAGTAAAGCACAAGACTTATTAATGGGAGCCCCTGGAGATGTTACAGATAAACAACTAAGAGAAGTTCATATTAAAATAGATGAAAAAACTAAAAACAAAGAATAAAAATTGGACCACCTAAATACAATGTACAAAGCATTGTAGGTAGGTGGTTTTTTGATTATATATATTAAAGAAAGAAAAGAAGATAATTTACTTGAAAAAATAAAGTCACGACTAAATATAATTAAATTTGTGAATGATAATGAAAAAATAATATGTGAGATTCCTTCAAATAAAAAGAGTTACAATCATATAATAAAGAAGATACTATCAAAATTTAATAGGATAACGGCAGTTATACTTAGTAATAGTTTGTTTACTAATAGAAACATCAGAGAATTGCTAGAAATTAATAGCATTTATATTATAGATGGAAAAATTATAAAGAACGTTATGTTTTATGAAGTATTAGCCAAAATTGCAAATTATATTGGTAAACGAGTAGAGTTATTAGAAGTATCTATTTTAATTAACAATAAAACAGATTTTTTTATTCAAAATATTAAACTAATAGCATCAAAAGTAAAAACATTAAATATTGTTACAAATAATATAGGAGTATTTAAAGACTTTGAAAGTAACTTATATGATAATGGGATACTAATTAGGGTTATTAATAATAAGAAGAAAAGCCTATTAAGGTCAGATGTAATTATTAATATGGATTTTACGGAGGAATTAATAAATAAATATAGTTTCAAAAGTAATAGTGTGTTTTTAAATATTAATAGTAATGCGATTATAAAGAAGAAAAGTTTTAATGGAATTAATATTAAAGATATTACAATTGAACTTTTAGATATTAATAAAGAAGAAATGTTTAATGATTTGCAAATATATGAAAGCAGTTGTTATGGAATGAATTTCTGTAATATAAGAAAGCAAATAGAAACAGATGGATTATTTGTAAAAGAATTTATCGGAATTAATGGAATTTTAGATAAAAAGGAATTTAAAAACTTAGTATAAATTTGTGATATTGAGATACAAGGAAGATAAATGCATAAAAGTAAATAAAAAGTACAAAAAAAGTTGAATTTTCTATTGACTTTGTTAACAATAATGTGTTATCATTAAAAAGTACTAACCAATGAATAATTTTAATATTTAAATTAGTAAGGAAAATAGCATATTTCAAGGCATCAAATTACTGATTTTTTTATTTGCCCAAAAAAATAAAAAAACTTTAAAAAAAGTGTTGACATTTGTAAAATTGGATAGTATAATAAAGAACGTCTCCGCTGAGGAGACAAAAAGTACATTGAAAAGTAAACAATAAATATCCTTTAAGAAACCAAGCGGTA
>CAZTHC010000040.1:8402-9984 GCA_964613425.1 uncultured Lachnospiraceae bacterium | reverse complement strand
CTCTCAATTTTCATTAGCATTAGTATAATTGTTTGGAATTGCATTACTTCATTTTCCATTTCAATTTGCCTCATTCTCTTTTGGAATATTAATAAAGCAATTTGTGCATTATATCCTAAACTAGCAAATACAAATGATAGTAGCAATTCAAACCATTGGAAATTTTCATTATTTATTACTTGTAATTTTGTATATATTCTTTCTGAAGTTTCTACAATTTCTTCATCAGTAGATTCTTTATAGAATTCATGTCTTCTAATTTTTTTGTAAATTTCTTCAGCAGTCATATTTTTTCCTTTAAATTCATCTAAGAAATAATTATCTTGCTCTGTTATTTTCATACCTTTTTTTGTATCACCGTCAGAAAGTTGTCCCATAATATCATAATCTGCTGTAGGCTCTGTATATATGTAATCTTTTGCAATATTGTGTAATTGCATAAAGAAAATTATTGATGCAATAAATGTAAGTATACAAATAGTTATTCTATTTATATATACCCATTCCATTTTTAATCTTGAACCAGCATCTTTTAACAGTCTAACCATTTTTCTATTTTCTCTGGTGCCTTCTTTTGGTATAAATAAATTTATAATACGTTTAAAAAATCTATTTTTGTATAATTTTGCTTGCCATTTATTATTTGGGTCACTATATGTGTCTTTAATAGCTCCATTATCTTTTAACTTACGAGTTAATATATAGCACACAAAAGTTAATACTACTATTAAAATTTGAACTATTAAACCTACTTTTCCATAATAGAATTGCTTTGTAAATGAAAAACTACCAACAGCCCAATTTTTAATTGGTTCTAACGCAATCATTGGTACAGCTGCAATTAAAGATAAGCTTTGAAATACATAATCTAATTTATCTCTTTTTAATATTTCTAACTGCATTTCTTGAGTTATATTATTTAAATTTTTTAAATAAAGTGATGCTTTATCTACTTTTCTATCTCCAAATTCTTTTGTTAAATAAGAAACTCCTGCAAATTCTTTTAAATAACTATTTGGAGCTATATCATAATATTTCTCTAATTCCATTTCTGGATCATCTGAAATTAATATTTCGTATATTTTTTCTGCTTGACGTGATACTTCTAGTTCGTCATTTTGTGCAGCTTCATAAATAGCTTCTTCAACCATATTGTATTCATGGTATGCATGTCTTACTTCTGCAAAAAAATCTATTTGTTGTTTTAATAATTTATTATCTACTTTATCTACTAATCCATCTGCTAAAGTTTCTATTATCAACATTTCAAATATTAACAATATACATAACAACATTGGATTAGCTTTTGTTAATAATATTATCAAAAACGTTACTGGAACTACAACTAATAATATTTTTGAGACGATAGACGCCGTCTGTAGTCTTGTTAAATACTCGTCTTCTAAGTTGATAATTTCTAGTCTTCTTCTTATTTTTAGTACATATCTTTTAACAAATGGTATTTTCATATAAAATATGTATAATTTTTGATAAATAACTTCTGAAGAAAATGCCTTACTCTTTGTACCTTCTTGAAGTTGTTTTATATATTTATTTTCACCTTTGTTCATTACTTTAAATA